>URZG01000180.1 GCA_900552325.1 uncultured Porphyromonadaceae bacterium
GATTACTTCGGCGCGGATGAAGCCTTTCTCGAAGTCGGAGTGGATGACACCGGCGCACTGCGGGGCCTTGGAGCCGCGGATGAAGGTCCATGCGCGACATTCGTCGGCTCCGGCGGTGAAGAAGGTTTGGAGGTTAAGGAGCGAGTAGGCTGCGCGGATTAGTCGGGCCACCCCCGATTCCTCCAGTCCGATCTCCTGCAGGAATTCCTGCCGTTCCTCATAGGTATCGAGTTCGGCTATCTCGCTCTCGGTCTGGGCTGCGACTATGAGAAGTCCGGCGCCCTCCTCCTTGATTGCCTCGCGCACTGCGTCGACGTATTTGTTGCCGTTCACGGCCGAGGCGTCGTCAACGTTGCATACGTAGAGAACCGGTTTGTTGGTGAGAAGGAAGAGGTCGTGACCGATCTTGCGCTCATCAGGTGTTTCGAGCACCACCGAGCGCGCGGGTTTTCCCTGATCGAGCGCCTCTTTGTATTTCAGATACACCTCAAGCTGTGCCTTGGCGAGTTTGTCACCGCCGGTCTGAGCCTGCTTCTGAGTCTTTGCGATACGCGCTTCGATTGTCTCGAGGTCCTTGAGCTGCAGCTCATAGTCGATTATCTCTTTGTCGCGCACGGGGTCGACGGTGCCGTCCACGTGGGTGATGTTGTCGTTGTCGAAACAGCGGAGCACATGAAGAATGGCGTCCGTCTCGCGGATGTTGGCGAGGAACTTGTTGCCGAGGCCCTCGCCTTTGCTGGCACCCTTTACGAGACCGGCGATATCCACGATCTCGACCGTGGCGGGTACCACTGATTTGGGCTGACACATCTCCACGAGCATGTTGAGGCGGTCATCGGGCACGGTGATAACCCCCACATTCGGCTCGATGGTGCAGAACGGGAAGTTGGCCGACTGCGCCTTGGCGTTGGAGAGACAGTTGAAAAGGGTGGACTTGCCCACGTTGGGGAGTCCTACGATTCCACATTGAAGTGACATATATAGTTATGTGATAATTAACGGTTTGAATCTATGGTGTCCGGCTCCCGGTTACGACTTGCGCTGCCGGCGCGGAGCGCTCTTCTTTGACGCGGATTTCGAGGCTGATTTCTGCGCGGCCTGGCGGCGCTGGCGGCGCGCCTCTTTCTCGGCTTTCGGTTTGGGCGCGCCTTTCTGCGAACGGGGTTTCTTACCGGCGGCATAACGGGCTGCCTTTTTGGTAGCCGTGTTGGTGAGCGCCTGCGCCACGGTCACAGTCTGACCCAGGTCGTCCTCCCCCTTGGGTTGTCCGGCGGGATTCACCAGGAGGAAGTCGAGCTGTTTGCGCTCGAGGTTGGCGTTGGCCACACGCACGCGCACCTTGTCGCCCAGGCGGTAGACGTTGCCGTGGCGGCGTCCGCGTATGCAGTGGGTCTTTTCGTCGAAGTCGTAATAGTCATCGGCGAGATCGCGCATCGGCACCAGACCCTCGCACTTGTTTTCGTCGAGCTCCACATAGATACCCCATTCCGTCACGCCGGAGATCATACCGTCGAACTCCTCGGAGATATGGTCGGCCATGTATTCCACCTGTTTGTACTTGATGGAAGCGCGCTCGGCGTTGGCGGCAAGCTGCTCCATGTCGGAAGAGTGCTTACATTCCTCCTCGAGTTTCTCGAGGTCCACCGAACGTCCCCCCTTGAGGTAACGTTCGAGCAGACGGTGTACCATCATGTCGGGGTAACGGCGGATGGGGGAGGTGAAGTGGGTGTAGTAGTCGAATCCCAGGCCGTAGTGCCCGATATTCTCGGTGGTGTAGATGGCTTTCGCCATTGTGCGTATTGCCAGTACGGAGAGGTAGTTCTCTTCGCCTTTTCCTTTGATGTCGGCCAGCATCTTGTTGATGGAGCGGTTTACGGCTGCCGACGAGCCGGAAGTCTTTATCTTGTAGCCGAAAGCGGCGGCGATGGAGGCGAGGTCCTGCAGACGCGAGGCATCGGGCATGTCGTGCACGCGGTAGACGAACGCCTTGGCTTTGCGGCGTCCTTCGGGTTTGCCGATGGCCTGTGCCACAGATCGGTTTGCCAGGAGCATGAACTCCTCGATGAGTTTGTTGGCGTCCTTGGATACCTTGAAGAACACGCCTACGGGATGGCCGTTCTCGTCGATGTCGAATTTCACCTCCTCGCGGTCGAAGTCTACCGAGCCGTTCTCGAAGCGGCGCGCGCGCAGCAGTTTGGCCAGACGGTCGAGTGTGAGAATTTCCGGAGCGAGGTCCCCCTTGCCGGTCTCGATAACTTCCTGTGCCTCCTCGTAGGCGAAACGGCGGTCGGATTTTATGACTGTGCGGGCTATGCGCGCGTTCTGCACCTCGGCCTCGTCGTTGAGCTCGAAGATGCACGAGAAAGCAAGTTTCTCCTCGTCGGGCCGCAGCGAGCAGATGCCGTTGCAGAGGTGTTCGGGGAGCATGGGCACCACGCGGTCAACGAGATATACCGAGGTGGCGCGTTCTTTGGCTTCCTTGTCGATTACGGAACCGGGCTTGACATAGTGTGTCACGTCGGCGATATGGACGCCCACCTCCCAGTTGCCGTTGCTGAGCTTGCGGATGGAAAGTGCATCGTCGAAGTCCTTGGCGTCCTTCGGGTCGATGGTGAAGGTGGTCACGTCGCGGAAATCCTCGCGTAAAGCCACCTCCTCGGGGGTGATGCCGGCTGTGATTTTGTCGGCGGCGCGCTCCACATTCTGCGGATATTTGTAAGGAAGTCCGAATTCGGCGAGAATGGCGTGGATCTCGGCGTTGTTCTCGCCGGCTTTGCCGAGGATGTCGACGACCTCGCCGCGCGGATTCTTGGCGTCGTCGGGCCATTCGGTGATCCGTACCACGGCCTTGTCGCCGTCCTTACCACCTTTGAGTTTGTTCTTTGGGATGAATATGTCGAACCCGAGGAATTTGGAGTCGGTTTTCAGGAAGGTGACTGTCTTGTCGACCTGAAGGGTGCCGATGAACGACTGCTCCTTGCGCTCGATGATCTCCACAACCTCGGCTTCGGCTTCCTTGCCGGGACGTGTGGCGGCCACGTTGACGCGCACCCGATCGCCGTTGAGGGCGTGCATGGAATTGCGTTCGGCCACGAAGATCGTTTCGTTGTCCTGGTCGGTGATCACGGAGTTCTTGCCGTTGTGGCGCCGGACGAAAGTGCCCACCGCCACGTTGGTGCGCTGCGGCGATTTGAACGATCCGGGAGCCACTTCGATGATCTCGCCGTCGAAAGCCATCTCGGCCAGCATCAGGGCCACCTGTTTCTGACGGGTGGTGCCCGAAGCGCCGATGGCATGGGCCACCTGTTTGTAGTTGAAGGAATTGTTCTTCTGCTGGGATATGTAATCTTCGATCCTGGCTCTCAGGGATGCCGTGGATCGTGGTGTTGTCTGTCGGGCCACTGTTAATCGGTTTTGTTGTTAGCGTAACTTTCTGACTATATAACATCCGGAGTCCAAAAAATGTTAACGCAAGGCCCGCGCCTGCGGGCGCCCTGGGCCTTGCGATTACACTTTTGGGTGTTAAGCGTCGATATTGGCGTAGTTGGCGTTAGCCTCGATGAAGTCGCGGCGCGGAGCCACGTCCTCGCCCATGAGCATGGAGAAAATGCGGTCGGCTTCGGCGGCGTCCGAGATATGCACCTGCTTCAGGAGGCGGTGTTCGGGCGACATGGTGGTGTCGCGGAGTTCGGTGTCGCTCATCTCACCGAGACCTTTGTAGCGCTGTACTTTGGTCTGCGGGCCGTATTTGTCGACGAACGCCTGGCGCTGCTGGTCGGTCCAGCAGTATTCCTCCACTTTACCGCGCGAACATTTGTAGAGCGGCGGGGTGGCGAGGTAGAGGTAGCCCTGTTCGATGATGGGACGCATGCGGCGGAAGAAGAGGGTCATCAGAAGGGTGGCGATGTGCGATCCGTCGACATCGGCATCGGTCATGATTATCACCTTGTGGTAGGCCAGGCGCGAGAGGTTGGCCTCCTTGGGGTCGTTCTCGGTGCCGATCGTCACTCGCAGCGCGCGGAAGATGTTGGTGATCTGTTCGGAGTCGAACACCTTGTGGTCCATGGCCTTCTCCACGTTGAGCACTTTGCCTCGGAGGGGGAGGATGGCCTGGAAACGACGGTCGCGGCCCGATTTTGCGGTACCGCCTGCGGAGTCACCCTCGACGAGGAAGATCTCACATTCCTCGGCGGTGCGGCTGGAGCAGTCGGCGAGTTTGCCGGGGAGGCCGCCGCCGCAGAGGGGCGACTTGCGCTGCACCTTGACGCGGGCGTTGTAGGCGGCCTGACGTGCCTGAGCGGCGAGCACCACTTTCTCCACGATGATTTTAGCTTCCTTGGGATGCTCCTCGAGGTAGTTGCGGAGCGCTTCGGAAACGGCGGCGGAAACCGGGCCGGCCACCTCTGAGTTGCCGAGTTTGGTTTTTGTCTGACCCTCGAACTGGGGCTCCATGACCTTTACCGAGACCACGGCGGTGAGTCCTTCGCGGAAGTCCTCGGCCGAGATCTCCACTTTGGCTTTCTCGAGGAGTTTGTTGTCCTCGGCATATTTCTTGAGGGTGGTGGTGAGGCCGCGGCGGAAACCGGTGAGGTGCGTGCCACCTTCGATGGTGTTGATGTTGTTGACGAACGAGTAGACGTTCTCGTTGAAAGTGGTGTTGTAGGTCAGCGCCACTTCCACGGGCACACCTCCGCGTTCGGTGTCGAGGTGGATCACGTCGTTGATGAGCGATTCCTTGGAGGAGTCGATATATTTCACGAAATCCTCGAGGCCGGTCTCGGAGAAGAAAACTTCGCGGCGGGGCTCGCCGTTCTCGTTGAGATCGCGCTTGTCGGTGAGTGTAAGCGTGATTCCGGCGTTGAGGAAGGCCAGGTCGCGGAGGCGGTTGGCCAGGGTGTTGTAATCGTAGACGGTGGCCGTGAAGATGGAGGCGTCGGGGAGGAAAGTCACGGAT
>URZG01000181.1 GCA_900552325.1 uncultured Porphyromonadaceae bacterium
CCTTCGGGAGGGAGAGCTCGATGGTGGAGTAGTGGTTCACATAGTTGCCGGTGAAACCTGCGGGGATGGTCTGGCCGGGGGTGTAGGTCTGGTCGGTGGTGCCGTAGATGAACATCGAACCGGTAGCGTCCTGCACGTAAAGGTTCAGGCCGTTCTGGTAAACCACGGTAACGGGGTTTTCGAACTCATAGAGAACATCGGTCTTGGCATCGGCGAGCCATGCTGCGATGTTGGCCACTTTTGTGGTCTCCCCGGGGGTGGGATCGGGGACTACGGGAGTGGAACCTACCTCATCGGAGATAACGAGCTTGCTGAAACGGATCTGGCCTTCAGAAGCAACAGCCACGAAAGGATTCATACCCTCGGCATACTGCCAGGTTATGACTTTACCGGTGGAATTTGCGGTAACTGTGCCCTTATTGTCCTGGGGAGTGAAAGAAACCGTTTTGTCAGCGGCAGTGGTGGTAAACACCAGCTGCTTCATGGCGCCGACGTTGGCGGGAGCCGTGATTATCAGCTCAACGTTCTTATACCAACGCACATGTCCGGATTCGACGAGAACAGGGGAGCAATCGGTAGTGGAGCTGCCAGCCTGCTTCATGACTACATTGAAGACAGTGTTATCCTCAGCGGTCCATGTGCCGGCGAGCTGCCATTTCTCCTTATCGCCATCCGTGTAGGTGGACTGTGTGAACTTGGTCATGTTCATACCGCTGGCGGTGAGAACATAGTCCTTTGCGGAGACTGCGGAGGCCATCATGGCAACACAGCCGGCTGCGAGTAAAAATTTCTTCATAGAAACGTGTTTTTGTTATCGTTAAGGTTAAAAATCTCTATCACAAGGTGATGCGGCGGGTCACACTCCCGGCGCGCAGGATGTAGATGCCTCGGGCGGCAAGACGCAGGCGGTGAAACCCGGGCTGCAGGGTGTCGGAAGCGATGGGCTGCCCAAGAAGGGAGATGAGTTTCACCTGGGTGGGGCGCGATACGTAGATGTAGATGTATCCGTCGGCCACCACGGCTTCCGTGGTGCTTTCATGAGTGACGACTTCCATAATCTGCACCGGAGGAGCCTGCACATGTTCCCACGACGGAGGCGCCGCCAGGGCAACAAAAGCCGAGACAGCCACAACTATCAGGGATACAATCAGTTTCTTCATCATCCGGGTATAGTATTCTTTGTATATCGCGGCCGGGCACTCCTCAGCCTCTACAGTCCACAAAATTACTCAATACCGATGAATCCCACAAGCATTTAACATAAAACTTTTATGAACAAAATTCAAAGCAGCGGGTGCTCGCCGAAGAAATAGCGGGGAACCACGAGGCGGTAAAGGAGGCGCCCCGAGGGGGTACGGACCGGGATGGCCATCACCGGCAGGGAGCTTTCCGTATCATCCGGCAGTTCGGGCAGGTAAAGATACGCCTCCCCCTCCATCCTGAACCCGCGCATGGCCGGGAGCCGCGAGGCAAGCACCGAGCCGTCGGGCAGCGGATAAGTCCGACCCGGAGCGAGTGTGGCCGCGATGGAGTCGAGCGACACCCCGCGCATCCGTGCCGGCAGCACGGTTAGCGAGCCGCGACCATAGTAGTCGGCCATCAGCCGGAGGGTGTAGGCGTCATAATCCTCCAGTGCGCGTACACGTCCGAGACTGCGCAGCGGTCGGCTGTGCTCGTCGAGGAGGTCACGGTAAAGAATCCGGTGGTCTCCCCCTTCGGGCGAAGACATCAGCGCGTCAATGGCATCCATATCGCGGGCCGCGTGTGCCAGTCCGGGAATGGGGAGCGCCGTCACGACTAACGATACCGCTACCGCCGCGAGCGACGCCACGGCAGCCGCACCACGGCCTATCCTCACTCCCGACATCGCACCCATACGGAGCAGAAGCACAATGGAATAGAGTTCTGCGAACCACCCGCTGCGTCCGGTCACGCCGCTCACCGCACAGAACACCAGTGCCGACACCGCCGCCACGGCCGCACCACGGTCGAGCGGATCGGCGAACACCCGGCGGAGCCAGACTCTCCCACGCGGCACACAAAAAATCACAAGGCACAGCACAGCCGCGGCCACCGTCAACGGCGCGGAATACAGAACGGTAAGAATCACCGGATGGTCGGCACCGAGAGGCATACCGAGGCGCCCCCATATCGCGGGCGACGAAGCCACAGCCACACATCCGGCGCCGAAAGCCCACAACGCCCCGCGCCATGCGGAATCCAGGCCGTACGGTCTCTTATCTCTACGGCTGCACCACCACAGCCACACCACGGCCACGGCAACTGGCAACGATGCCGCCTCGTGCATCATTCCCGCCAGGAAGCCCAGCGGCCACAGCAGCCAGGGGGTCAGGCGGACGCGCCTCCACAGCAGCCATACGAAACTTAGCACCACCGCCGACGACAGCACGTAATTGAAATTCACATCTATGGAAAACAGGAAGTTCCACCACGGCAGGCAGACCGTCACGGCTGCAATGCCGAGGCAGCAAAGGGCTACACATCCGCGCCTCCGCCATACGCCGCCGAGACGCAGCGTCATGACCGTCATCCAGGCTGCCGCCGCTCCGGCCACCGCCGAAAGCACCCATTCAGGGAGAAACCCCATGCCGTATCCCGCCAGATAGTTGGCCGCGCGGCCGTTGGTATGAAGCCAGTGGAACGTCACCCAGCTCCAGGCCCTGCCGACGGGCCAGTAGCCGCATCCGGCCCCCTGCGGCGACCTGAACGTATAGATATATCCCCAGTCGTCGGCGAAATACGGCGCGACTTCATAAACCGCGATCCACATCGCCGCCAGCACCCACATCGCCGCTACGGGGAAGCGCCCGGATATGTCCCTGCCCGAACCCATGCCTGAGGGAATCACATCTGTATGGCCTCGAACTCATATCCCCTGGCCCGGAGGTATTCTATGGCGCGGGGTAGCGCTTCCTTCATGTTCTTCTCAGCCTTGAGCGAGTCGTGAAACACGATTATCGAGCCGTTGCGGGCATAACGCCTGACGTTGTTGAACACCTGGTCGGGACTGAGCTTGCGCGAATAGTCGCGAGTCACCAGGTCGTAGAGTATGATATTGTAGTGGTCCTTGATGGCGCGCGCCTGCTTCCAGCGTATCAGCCCGTGGGGGGGCCGGAAAAGGGGCGAACCGATCAGGGTGTTGGCCTCCGATATGTCGTGCATGTAGCGGTAGGTCGTCACCAGACGCCCCTGGAGATGGTGCATGGTGTGGTTGCCCCACGAATGTCCGCGGCGCTTGATCTCCTCGAAGATTCCGGGATTGCGCGCCACATTGTCGCCCACAAGGAAGAACGTGGCTTTCACGCCGTAGCGGTCGAGGGTGTCGAGGACCCAGGGGGTGACCTCCGGCACAGGGCCGTCGTCGAACGTGAGGTAGACCACCTTACGGCCGCCACGCTTTATGCGCCATATCCCTTCGGGAAACAGCAGACGGTAAAGCAGCGGCGGACGTTCGATAAGCATGGTCGGGTGTGAAATCAGTTTCGGAGGTAATCCTCGAGTTCGTTGATATCTATCCCCTTTCGGATCAGTTCCTTCTGCACGGCGTCGGTATCGCCGCCGGCCTGTACGTAATCTTCAAGGAGATAATAGAGATACGAGGGCACGAAGCGGTCAGCGCCGGTAAGGCCGCTGAATCCGCTTCCGGGGAGAGTCTTGCGCAGCTCCTTGAAGTAGGGCAGATAAGCGCCGTAGCGCACTATCTCGTCGTGGAGTATGGCAAGCCCCTTCTTGCGCAGGGCGTCGTTGCCGGTCACATCGGCCAGCTGTATGTAAGTGCGGGCGATCTGCTCGCCGATCTGGATGGCGTAGGGAGCTACCGAGGTGGGAAGTTTCTCGCCGATAAGGTCGAGCACGGTCAAAGCCTTGCTGTAGCGGTCGGCGGCGAACTTGCGGTCGGCCTCTGTCACGGGGAGCTCGTTGCCGAGGGAATCGGCGCGGTGGGTAGCGTCATACCCCTCGAGGTAGAGGGCGCCCGCCAGGTCGGCCATAGCCGAGCGGTGGGTGGTGACCATACGGCGCACCGTCTCGTCAAGATAGATGTCGCCGCCGTCCTTCACCTTGTCGAGGCCGCCCCAGCGGAACTTCTCGGTGACGTTGCGGTACATCTTGTCGGTGGCTGTCCAGGGACGTTTGCCGGCTTCGCTCGGCTCGGGATTGCGCAGGGGGGTCACCTGGTAGGCCAGACCGGTGTTGCGCATGTACGGACCCATCGAGAGGTAGTATTCGTCGGGCACCGTCATGGCAAAGTAGGCGGGGCGGTTCCAGCCGTTCTGCGCCTGGGTGTTGATCATGTCGAGCGAGAGAGCCTGGCTGAGCGTCACGCCGCCCGATGTGTTGTAGGGGTCGTTGAGCAGGTCGATGCGTATCGCCTCCTCGGCAGCGGGGATCTCGCGCTGCTCGATCACCCCGGCCTTTGCGGCCGCCGCGGCATCGGAGGGGATATACAGGAGCGGGTAGCGCATCACACGCGAGCCGTTGTAGGTGGCCTGCGGATTGCGGTAGAGGTCATCCAGGGCTGTTGCCGCGCTCACCTCCTCCTGACTCATGTTCTCGGGGTCGAAGAAGGAGTACTGCAGACGGTCGTAGGCGTAGTCGGCAGGCTTGGCCGATACAGGGATACCCTGAGCGCCGTCGGTGGCCACCTGCATCTGGTGGGCGTACCAGTCGGTGGTGAGGTAGGAGAGGTTTACCACGCGCACGTCGGTGCGGTAGCCCTCCACTTCCTGTGCGTACCACAGGGGGAATGTATCGTTGTCGCCGTTGGTGAATATTATGCCATTGGGATCTACTGACGAGAGGTAGTTCATGCCGAAGTCGCGTGTGGTGTAGCGCCCGGAGCGGTCATGGTCGTCCCATGTCTGCGATACCATCTGCAGCGGCACGAGCACACCGGCCACTGCGGCCACGCCTGCGGCGAGGAGCGCCTT
>URZG01000182.1 GCA_900552325.1 uncultured Porphyromonadaceae bacterium
ATACAGCGCGCACGACGACGGCTTGAGAAACCCTTCGAGACGTCCTTCGCGCCGGGCTTTCTCTATGGCGCAGAGACATACGCCGTTCTTGCCGTAGCAGGTGAAAGCGCAGTTGCGTCCGTCAAGGAGTGTGGTCACAAGGTCTCCCTCCTCGTCGGTATAAGCCACCCCTTCGTTGCGAACCTCCTCGATCGCACGCGGCAACATATCCTCCTCAATCACCGTCAACGCTTTCTCTATCTGCTCTACTTCGGCCGGAGTCACAGGGGCGCCGGCATCCCCCTCTATGCAGCAGGCGCCGAGACAGCGGTCGAGGTCGCAGCAAAAAAATTCCTCCACTATATCGAGTGTGACAAGAGTGTTCTGTATCTGGAACATAACTTATAAACTGTTTTATCTGCCTGAAAACACAAGAGAGTAACCGAGCAGCCGGTCATAGCGCTCGCCGGGGGCGCGATAATATACCGCTACGGAATATTCGTTGACCGTCTGATATTTATCGCCTTCAATGGGATATTTCGGGGGTACCGCCACATACCTGTAATTATAGGCACCCTGCTTGAGAAGCATGGCACGCTCGTAGCGGCCGGTGGCCGGATTATAGGGCACCAGCGAATTGGCGTCGGAGGTGCGGTGGGTGAAATCCCCTTCGAGATACACTTTCGCACCGGGAATCTCAGGCTGGTCGAGGGTAAAGTGAACCACCGTATAATCGGCCTCTGTGTCGGAATCGTCGGAGTTGTACTCACGAACGAAGAAACGCCCGTGCTGCGTGGAATCGTAGGAGTAATCGTGGCTGAAACGCGGCTTGTCGACGTTCAGGAAATGATTGTAGTACGGCGCCTGATACTCCACATGATCAACTCCCATCGACGGGAACTGAACCGACACAGTCTCCATGCGCCGGTATTCGTTCGACGCCGGGAAGATCAGCTGCGGAATATGTTCGTAGACGAGCCTATCGCCCTGGCGGCGCGAGGGATGCGTGACGGTGCGACGGGTGGCCGGATCATAATTCTGCTCCACTACTATCGTAAGGTCGTTGAAAGGATCACGAACGGGATAGCTCCGGGTGTCGAGCTGAAGTTCCAGCTGCTGATGCGAACCGTTGAAATCCACATCCGTGCGCGATGTGGCTGTGCCTCCTACTCCCACTCGGTTCTCATTCACCATAAACCGCTGCTGGAGGAGAATTTCGTCGGGGTTCTCTTCATCATAGACCTGAAGGAGATAGTTACCTGACAGACGGAACCGGAAGTCGCTGTTCGGCAGCACGATAGTATAATGTACATAATGCACCGTCGTAGCACGTGAAAATGCGTAGTCGGTGATTTCGGCATAGTTGAAACCGTCGAACACCTCCGAATCGACAAGCTGCGACGGTGTCCAGTCGGCATTGCAATGACGGATGGTGTAGCGCAGATAGTCGCGCTCGTCGCTCAGGCGGTCAAAACCGATTATAAGGCGGTCGTCACTGTCAAGATTGAGCACCGGAGGAGCCAGCCGGTCCCCTTCGATCTGCACGGTCAGCGTACGGAACGAGTCATCGAAAATCGCCGTGGATGTGTTCTCGGCCCTGAGGGTACAGCAGGCGGCGATAGTCATCACACAGGCCGTTGCAAACGCCCTTACCATACCACCGGTGTTTTGCCGTGAGCCTGCAGATAGGCGTTGGCCTGTGAAAAATGATGGTTGCCGAAGAAACCACGGTAGGCCGACAGCGGCGAAGGGTGTGGCGACGTCAGCACCAGATGGCGCGTGCGGTCGATCATGGCGCCCTTGCGGATTGCCGGCGAGCCCCACAGAAGGAATACCAGATGCTCCCCCTTCTCGGATAGGATGCGTATCACGGCATCGGTGAAGGTCTCCCACCCATGCCCCTGGTGGGAGGCGGCGCGGCGCGCCTCCACGGTGAGGGTGGTGTTCAGCAGCAGCACACCTTGAGTGGCCCAGCGCGACAGATCACCGTTCGGTGGGAGCGGAGCGGCGGTATCGGCCTGCACCTCCCTGAAGATATTCTGCAGCGAGGGGGGAGCCGGCACGCCGGGATTCACCGAAAAGCACAGACCGTTGGCCTGCCCCGGTCCATGATATGGGTCCTGCCCCAGAATCACCACTTTGACCTGCGGGAACGGGCAAGCGTCGAATGCCGCGAAAATCTTTCCGGCGGGGGGATATACGGTAGAGGTGGCGTATGCATTACGCACAAACTCAGCAAGCCCCTCGAAATAAGGGGCTTCAAACTGAGGGGCGAGTACCTCTTTCCATGTAGGGTCTATTCTAACCTCCATATTTGCGGGTTTAAGTAACTTGTCGGAATTATTTTAATGTTTGTACGGATAAAATCTTCAAAAATCCTGCCGAAAAAACATTGAAATAAAAAGACCGGTTAATATCAAATAATTTAGAACAGTTACTTATTACCCCGCAAATATAGCGATTTTCCCCGAAACAAACGTTATTTCCGGCGCAGGACTTCGAGCGCCTCGTCGTAGCGGGGTTCTTCGGTGATCTCTTCCACGAGGTCGGAGTAGATGATATTGCGGTCGCCGTCGATCACGATCACGGCACGGGCGAGCAGACCGGCCAGAGGGCCGTCTACGAGCTGTAGGCCATAGTTCTCGGCAAACAGCGGCGAACGGAACGCCGACGCGGGAGTGACATTCTCGAGACCTTCAGCCGTGCAGAAACGTCCCGCCGCGAAAGGAAGGTCCATCGACACGCAGAGCACCACTGTATTGTCCAATGTGGAGGCCTCCTGATTGAAACGGCGCACCGAAGCGGCGCATACCGGAGTGTCAAGCGAGGGGAACACATTGAGCACCACACGCTTGCCGTGAAAATCAGAATCGTGGATCTCTTTCAGTTCCGGGGTTACGAAATTGAAATTGGGAGCTTTCTGGCCGACACGGGGCATGTGGCCGCCGGTGTGGCACGGGATACCGTTGAAATATACTGTTTCCATAAAACAAAAAGGTTTAGATACATCATTGACATGTCTCTCCTGGGCGAGTGCCACCGCCTGTATAACGTTTTCAGCGAGGGTTCGGTTGAATCCAAGGAGAACTTCCCTCACCACCCCGTTACTGTCACACACCATTACGGTAGGGAATACCGTCACACCGCAGTCACGTGCCAGCGAACGGCCCGAAAGGAGCGCATACTCGCCGATTCCGGATTGGCCGGCGATGTTTTCCACAGTATCCGGATTGCCGCCGGTGAACACCAGCAGCAGATCGGCGTCGGAGGCACCAGACCGGACGGCTTTGCGGAGAAGCGCCACCGTCTCCGCCGCAGAGGTCACGGCAGGATCAAGCACTGCTATCACGGCAGGGGCGCGGAATCCGCGGGAAGGATCGTAGGAATATCGCTCTCCGCCAAGCGACGGCAATGAAAAACGGGGAAGTTTCTCGCCTCGCAGATTCTCCACCCGGTAATTGCTGCTGCGGAACTTCTCGAAAACATCGGGATAAAGGGCTATCAGCTCCTCTTCGGTAACCGGCAGCCCTGCCGCGCCACCTTCGGCCGGATAGGTATATTCCACTGTCACCGACTGCTCGGAGATCTGGCCGGGATTGAATTCATTGCTCACCCGGAGGGGCCGGGCGGTGGCAGGGTCGAAAAAAGCGTCGAAATAACGGCCGTCATACCCGCGGACGTTCTGCACGCCGCGGAAAGCGGTAACATGGCGCCCCGAAACCACAGTATCGGGCACGAAGCGGAGAGTAAACGTGGTGTCGGCGAGCATGTCGCGCAACTCGCGCGCCATCATCTGCGGCAACAGTCCGACGAACTGAGGGGAGCGCTGCACACCCCCCTTCCCTACCTGGAACGGGATGGAGTCCCATTCGAAATGATACTCCTGCAGCTTGTTGTCGTTATAACGGAAATGGTTGCCGTCGCTGTAGGAGGAAAAGCCCCGTGAAACCGTTTCAGGCCGTGGCAATTCCCAGTCTATGAGGTATCGCGCCTCACACAGAGTGTCAGCCGGAGTAGCTTCCGACAGCAGACGCACCGTGTAGACTATGTCATCTTCGGCCTGAGGCAGAGTCACCGCATACCTGGCCGTGGCACTGAAAGGTGTCACACTATCCAGACGCGCCACGAAATCACAGGCGCTCCTGCCGGCGGCACCCTTATGAATAGAGCATATCCCCCCGGCCACAAGGCCAAGGGGATAAATTGCTGCTATCACCATTAAAATTCCAATTCTCCCTTTCATAAATGAAACAGTTGCAAACGTGGGAAGCTGTCAGAAATCCGCTTCTATTATCAATACAAACCGGCAGGGAAAAATGTTCGGTGACGGAGTTATATTTTTCAGTTACACCCTGCAATGCGGTCAGGGAGCACGGCAAGGAGTCGGAACGCCTCGTCGCGCGACGCATCGAGCAGCGCCGGTTCGTGCGCGTCGGAATTCACGATCATCGGCACACCTGCGGCTTTCAGGCGCGAAATCAGGCGGCGCGACGGGAAAACGCGCCCGCTGTCAGGGCCGTTGAACGCTTTGGTGTTTATCTCCACCACCAGGCCGCGTTCGGCCACGAGATCGACTACTTCGTCGACAAGACGCCTGTACCAGTGCTCCTCCTCGATTCCGGGACGTACCTGCGAGGCATTGAAGCCGATCTTGTCCATGTGTCCCACCACATCGAATCCGCCGGCAAGTATCATGTCGCGCGTCTGACGGAAAAAGGTCCGGACCACATACCGCAGGTCCCCATCGAAATACTCGTCGAGTTTGCGGCGGAAGGTCTCCGGGCGCCCGTCGACATCCACATACTCGCGGCCGTCGCGTGTAGGGATGAAGTGTACCGAACCGATGCGGTAGTCAAGCGGCAGTTCGCGGAAATAAGTGATGTGCG
>URZG01000183.1 GCA_900552325.1 uncultured Porphyromonadaceae bacterium
CATCTGGAGCCAGGATTTGCCGTCGCCGTCATTGTCGAGAACTGACCATCCCGCCGTGGGGAATTCCGGTCCCTCGAAGTCCTGCGCGAGCACAGGAGTCTGCGCGCCGGCGTTCAACGACATTACTGACAATGCCGCGACTGACAGAAAGCAGTGGGTTTTAAACTTCATAGTGTGAGAATTATATTGATAATTACTTAGATGATGCAGGCTGTTTTTTGCAAAGATACATTTTTTAGTCGTAATGCAGGCGTTTAAACCGGGAAAATGTCAAAATGGATAAAAAAGGGGCGACTATAAAGATAAGGCGGTGTGTCAGAATCCCGGATTCTGACACACCGCCTAAATACTTTACCCGGAAGGGTAGGGCGTTTGATTATTTGTCGCCGAAGAAGCGCTTGTAGAGAGCGGCGAAACCGCGACCGTGACGGGCTTCGTCCTTGGCCATTTCGTGTACGGTGTCGTGGATTGCGTCCAGACCGGCCTTCTTGGCGTTGACGGCGATACGCATCTTGTCGGCGTTGGCGCCGGCTTCGGCCATCATGCGCTTGTAGAGGTTGGTCTTGGTATCCCATACGCAGTCACCGAGGAGTTCGGCGAACTTCGATGCGTGTTCGGCCTCTTCGAAAGCGTAGCGCTTGAAGGCTTCGGCCACTTCGGGATAGCCTTCGCGGTCGGCCTGGCGCGACATGGCGAGGTACATACCTACCTCGGTACATTCGCCGTTGAAGTGAGCCTCGAGGTCTTTGATCATCTCGGGATCGGTGCCTTTGGCAACGCCGAGTTCATGCTCGGTTACGAACTGCAGGGCCTCTTCGGGGTTGAGTTCTTTGAATTTCGATTTCGGAGCGCCGCAGAGGGGGCATTTCTCGGGAGCTTCGGGGCCTTCAGCCACGTAACCGCATACGGTGCAGATCCATTTCTTTTCCATAATAATTGTTTTTTTTGAGTTGTGAAATTATGTTGTTTGTCGGATTATTGTCATTTCGGCTCCGGCAACGGGGCGGTGCCGCGTGGCTCGGAGAAAGAAGTAGAGGAACAGTGCCGCCGCAAGGAAGAGGGACACCGAGAACGACAGTACTATGCCGTACACGCCCAGTCCGGCGGTAAATGAGAGCAGATAGGTGGAGGGCAGCCCGGCCACCATGTAGCTGACGAAGGCGATCCACACCATCGGCATGACTTTGGATGTGCCACGCAAGGCGTTGGAGAACGCAATCTGTGTGGAGCTGGTAGAGTACCAGCGGGAAAATCACGGTGCCCGCGAGGGCCAGTACGTAGGGGTCTTCCGAGAAGAGCTGCATAAGGCGGCGTCCGAATACCGCGAGGACAGTGGAGGACAGCGCGGCGAAAACGAGCATCACTATATAGCCGTCGAAAGCGCTCCGGCGGCATGTATGAAGCGCTCCGGTACCTGCGTCGTTGGCCACAGTCACGGCGATTGCCGTGCCGATACTGTAATATATGCAGAATCCGAGAGTGCTCACCACAACCGTGACCTGGAAGGCTGCCAGCGATATGGTGCCGAGCCATCCGGCGAAGATGGCGCAGGAGGAGAAGGCACCTGTCTCGAAGGTCATCTGTGCCGCTACGGGCCAAGAGGTCCTGACCACGGTGCCTGACAGTTCATGCAGCCGCTGAGGCTGCGCTTCTTTGAAGCCGCGCCGGTATTCCTCCGAAGTGCGGCGCATGAAGAACACCCCCATTATGGCCAGAGCGGCTATGACGCGTGCGGCGAGGGTAGAGAGGCCGGCGCCGGTAAGCCCTAATTCGGGGGCGCCCCAGTTGCCGTAGATCAGCATATAGTTCCCGATGATGTTAAGCAGGTTGGCTCCAAGAAGGATCCACATCGGCATCGAAGTGTTGCGTATGCCGAAGCTCCATTGGGCGAATACGTTGAACACCGCCAGCGGCACGAGGCCGGCAAGGAATATCAGATAGTAGGGTTTCAGTATCGGCATCAGCTCCTGTGGCTGTCCGAGATCCTCCACGAAGAAGAAAAGGATCCCCATGAGGGCCGACAGCACCAGCGCCACTATAATGTTGGCTCTCAGTGCGGCGCGGACGGCAGTGCCGATCTGGCGTTTCTCGCCGCGGGCCGACATCGCACCTACAATCGGCGTCAGTCCGTAGGAAAACCCCATGGCGCAGAATATCACGAGGTTGAACACGTTGATGACAAACGACGACGCGGCCAATGCCCCGGTGGAGTAGCGACCAACCATTATGTTGTCAGCGAAAGCCACAAGAATGAGACTCACTTGCGACACCATTACAGGCAGCGCGAGTTTGAGAATCGTAAGGCATCGTTTCAGCATATTGTAACAGGATACTACGTAATATTTAACGGTTGATTGCAACCCGCCGTCAGTTGGGCGCGGATGCAAAATTAGCAAAAAAACGGTGAAATGCAACGACCGGATAAATTAAAAATTCACAAAATTAAAATGATACAAATCTTGTTAAATTTTGTGGATAAGAAAATTTAAGTTATCTTTGCAACTGATAGAAAAACACAGTGATATATATTCCTTTTCCGGATGTTTAAATTCATCTGTCAGGTATACTCTTGTTTTCTAAATTTCTGTAACACACATATTTTATTTCTTGTTTTATGACACATCGACTTAGAAGACTGGCCCTGGCTGCAGTGCCGGTTGTTATGTTGAACAGTTGCGTAGACAGTAATTATGACCTTTCCGATGTCGACACTACCACACGCATCACTGTCAACGATCTGGTCATTCCGGTGAATATCGATGAGATCAAACTGTCGGATATCATCAAGATAGATGCCAACAGCAAAATCAAGGTCGTGACAATCGGCGATAAAGAATTCTATGCCCTGTCGGAGACCGGTTCATTTTCATCCGATGCCATATATGTGGAGAAGATCACCGCTGACGCGCCGGTGATGGATCCTACCTCGCGCACATTGTCGCAGGTTATTGACGAGGAGCGCCAAAGGCGTGCCGCGACGTCAGCCGACGGTGTCAGCACCTACCGCATAGAGGAGATGGGCAACGATTTCGACTATGATACCGGACGTGTGGACGAGGACATCACCGAGGTCTATTCAGTGAATGTCGACCCGATGCGGTTCCATATCCATCTTACAGCCATAGATGTCGAGGAATCTGCCGAAAAAATTTATTTCACAGATCTTGTAATCTCCATGCCGAAAGGTATGACGGCGACGGCCTCCATTGGGGAGTACGATCCGCTTACAGGGTTGTGGACTGTGAGCGCGCATGAAGTCAGAGGGCATACGACCGACGCATATCTGACCGCGACGGCGATAGATCTGCGCGCCAACGATTGCGAGGTTTCTCCAGATCATACCCTTGTTTTCTCGGGGGCGTTCCGTGTGAAGAGCGGTCTGCTGACGGTGGAGGCCAAACGCGATGCCTCCGGGAACCCGGTGCAGCTTCCGGAGACTCTCGAGTTCCGGGCCGACTATACCCTCAATGATCTTACGGTCAATTCTTTTTCAGGTATAATTAATTATAACCTCAAGGGGATGGATATAGAGCCTGTGGAGATTTCCGACATTCCCGACTTCTTCAACGACCCCGAGACAAATCTCCTCCTGGAGAATCCGCAGCTGTATCTGCAGCTGAACAATCCGGTGGCCGGCAACAGCCTGATGTATCAGTGCGGCCTCCGGCTGAAGGCGCTCCGCGACGGGGCTCCCGTGCAGACATTCGAGCCTGCAGTTCCTTTCAAGGTAGGCTACGGTCATGGTGTTGCGGGACCGTACAACATAGTGATGGCTCCGGACGCAAGCGCCCTGACAACCCCTGATGATTTCTCGGCCAATCTCGATTTCGTAAGTTTCCCCACGCTCGGCAATCTGCTCGGCTCTCCTGAAAACGCTTCAGTCAAAGGGCTGCCGTCGCGGATCGACATTTCTGTGATTTCGCCGCAGATTCCCGCCCAGGAGGTGAAGAATTTCAATCTCGGGCAGAGTATCACCGGTGTGTCCGGGCATTATGAACTGCTGGCTCCGATGGCGCTCAAAGATGGCTCGGTCATAGTGTACAGCGACACGGAAACAGGCTGGGGAAGCGAGGATCTCGATGCGGTGACAATCACAAAACTGTCGGCGACGGTGGATGTGACCAATACTTTGCCGCTGAAGGCCGAACTGGTGGCATACCCTCTTGATGCCGAAGGCAAGCGGATACCGGGCGTGGAGGTGAAGGCTCAGACTATCGAGGCCGGATGTGCCGGTGAGCCTGTGACGATAGAGATGACCGGCGAGATCAGGTATCTCGACGGCATAGTGTTCCAGGCCGTGGTAAACGGCGTGGATCCTGACCAGACTCTGGCCCCCTCGCAGACAATAACACTGAAAAATATCCGCGCCCGTGTGAGCGGATGGTATGAGAAAGAACTTTAATCCCGGAAGCCTTATGAAACGCATTATACGTAATCTTACTCTTTGCGGCTTCCTGGCCGCTGCTGCGGGCATGTATGCCCAGAACACAAATTCAGGTTATTTCCTGGAGGGATATACCTACCGCTACCAGATGAATCCGGCGTTCGCCAACGACCGTAATTTCGTGTCGATGCCGGCGCTCGGTAATCTCAATGTGAGCATGGACGGTACGCTTAATCTTTCGAGCGTGCTGTACAATGTCGACGGGCGCACCTGTCTGTTCACAAATCCGAATGTCAGTGTGGAGGAGGTGATGGGCAACCTGCACGAGAAAAACCGCATCGGCGCCGATGTCAAGGTCAACGTCCTATCGGCCGGATTCAAGGCATGGGGAGGCTACAACACCGTGTCGGTCAACGCCCGCGCCGATGTGCAGGCCTCGGTGCCAAAGGCGTTTTTCTCTCTCGTGAAGGA
>URZG01000184.1 GCA_900552325.1 uncultured Porphyromonadaceae bacterium
TCGATATCGGGGTCGGCCATTGCCAGGCGGAGGTCTTCGAGCCGTTCTTCGCGGGTTCCGGCAAAGGAACCGCACTCCCCGAGGGTGTGGGGCATCACTTCAGGCCTGAAGCCGAGAGCGCGGAGAGTTGTGCAGGCACCCTCCACATATTCCGGCCTGATGATCGAGGCCGGCGACAGTATGGCTATTTTAGAACCTTCTGCAAGTGATTTCATAATCAGTTGACTTGTACCGGTATGCCGGTGGCTTCCTGAATTCTTTCGCCGATGGCCCGCAGCTCGTCGGCAGGGATCTTCTCCAGTTGTCGCGCCGGGGTGGGGCGGTCGATGGAGTAGAGCATGATCTCTTTCGGGGCGATCGTGCGGTATGCCTTGATCAGAGCCTCGACCTCCTCGGGGGTGGTGTTGTCGATGCGCTGCCCCTCATATTGGCCGCGCAGCATCATGGTCTGGATAATGCCGGTTCCGGCGAACCGGCACAGCTCGCCGATCACCTTTTCGGCGGTGAAGGCCGGGGAGTTGGGGCGGTCAAGGATGCGTATGGTCGAGGTTATGGCCGAATCGAGCTTCACGATATTGTTGTCGGCGCGCCGGAGCGCCTCCACGACTTCAGGATGGTCCAGGCGCGTGGAGTTGCACAGCACGCTCACTTTAGCTTCGGGGAAGAATTCCGATCGGAGCCGCAGAGTGCCGTCCATGATCCAGGGGAAATCCGGGTGGAGGGTTGGTTCACCGTTGCCTGAGAAGGTTATGACGTCGAGCCCCTGCCCCTCCTCCTTCATGGAGGCGAGTTTTTCGCGCAGCAGTCTGATCACCTCCTCCTTTGGGGGAAGTCCGGCCCGACCGGGACCCTGGGCGTTGAATCCGGCCTCGCAGTAGAGGCAGTCGAACGAACAGATCTTACCGTCGGCGGGGGAGAGATTGACCCCTAACGATGTGCCGAGGCGGCGCGAGTGGATAGGTCCGAAAATAGTGGAATGGAAGAGGATAGTCTGCATGTGCGTGAAAATTATACATTGCATGGACGCACTGCGGTGCGTCCATGCAATGTGTGGGAATCAGACGGTGAGGATCTCTTTCTCCTTGGCGGCGAAGAGATCGTCGATTTTCTTGAGGTATTTGTCGTGGAGTTTCTGCGCTGTGGCTTCGGCATCCTTCTCCACATCTTCGGGCATACCCTGCTTCACGGCTTTCTTGAGGCCTTCGATGGCGTCGCGGCGGGCGTTGCGGACTGATACCTTGGCCTGTTCGGCCTCACCTTTTGACTGCTTCACGAGCTGTTTGCGGCGCTCTTCGGTCAGAGGGGGTATGGAGATGCGGATCACCTCGCCGTTGTTTTCGGGCGTGATGCCGAGATCCGAGTTGATGATGGCCTTTTCAATCTCGCGGAACATCGATTTCTCCCAGGGGGTGATGGCGATGGTGCGGGCGTCGGGCACGGATACGTTGGCCACGTTCGAGATCGGGGCGGCCGAGCCGTAATAGTCCACGCGGATACCGTCGAGGAGTTTGGGGTTGGCTTTTCCGGCACGTATGTGGCTGAGTGATTCGTCGAGATAGGCCACAGCCATCTCCATCTTCTCTTCCGCGGGGTCGAGATAGGTCTTTGGGTCTGTCATATCGGGTTATAGTGTTGGATTGTTGTTGTCGGGGTTAATATACGAGAGTGCCGATGGGTTCTCCGGCGAGCACCTGGGCCAGGTTGCCGGGGGTATCCATGTCGAATACAATGATCGGCATGTGGTTCTCCTTGCACAGGGCGGTGGCGGTGAGGTCCATCACCTTCAGGCCGCGGGTGTACACCTCGTCGTAGGTGATTTCGGAGAACTTTGTGGCGGTGGGGTCCTTCTCGGGGTCGGCGGTGTAGATGCCGTCCACGCGGGTGCCCTTGAGCATCACGCTGGCTTCTACCTCCACGGCGCGGAGGGCCGCTCCGGTGTCGGTGGTGAAGAACGGATTGCCGGTGCCTCCGGCCAGGATGGCTACTTCGCCGCGCTCCAGCGCCTCGATGGCTTTCCATTTGGAGTAATATTCTCCGACAGGATACATGTTAAGGGCTGTGAACACACGCGCTTTCTGGCCTACGGACTCCAGTGCGGAACTGAGAGCCAGTGAGTTGATTACGGTGGCGAGCATGCCCATCTGGTCCCCCTTCACGCGGTCGAAGCCTTTGGCCGCTCCCTGCATGCCGCGGAAGATGTTGCCTCCGCCGATGACGATGGCTATCTGCACGCCGGCCGCCGCGGCTTCCTTGATCTGGGCGGCGTACTGGCTCAGGCGCGTGGGGTCGATACCGTAGTTCTGTGCGCCCATGAGCGATTCACCGCTGAGTTTCAGGAGCACACGGCTGTATTTTGTCCTCATTTGTGATGTTGTAGGTTATTGCTGAAAGATTTTTTACAAAAATAACACTTATTTCCCGAAAACAGCAAACAATGGCCGACCTTTCTTCGCTCCGTTTTGTTATAATCTTGTCGGAAGGGCTTAAAACACACCGCGTTAATATTTTTTCAACAAAAATTTGACTCCACGCCGGGAATTTAAGTTAACTTTGCACTCGGTTTGGTGCGCCTTCGCGACAACTGACCGCACTAACAACTCATTCTGAATTATGGAAGAAAAGAAACTTGACCGCATCAGCTACGCCCTGGGTCTGAGCATGGGCAATAATTTCCGTGCCTCCGGCATCAACGAGATCAATGTGGAGGATTTCGCCGACGGCGTCGCCGCGGTGTTCTACGGCTCACAGCCCAAGATGACCTACGACGAGGCCAAGACCGTGATACGCGAATATTTCACCGAAATGGAGAAACAGCAGCAGGCCGAGGCCGCCAAGGCCGGCGCCGCCAACAAGGCTGCCGGTGAGGCGTTCCTTGCCGAGAACGGCAAACGCGCCGAAGTGAAGACCACCCCCTCCGGGCTGCAGTACGAGGTGCTTGAGGAGGGCAACGGCCCGCAGCCCACGGCCCAGGATCAGGTCGAGGTGCACTATACCGGCAAACTCATAGACGGCACTGTTTTCGATTCGTCGGTAGACCGCGGTGTTCCCGCCACCTTCGGCGTTACCCAGGTGATTCCCGGATGGGTGGAAGCCCTGCAGCTGATGAAAGCCGGCTCGAAATGGCGTCTCTTCATCCCCTCGCAGCTCGCATACGGTCCGGCCGGTACCCCCGGCGGCCCCATCGGTCCCGACAGCACCCTGATCTTCGACGTGGAACTGCTGAAAGTCATCGGCAAGGAATAAACCGGCTATGATGTGCCGTAGATTTCTTCCGGTTCTGGCCGTTGTGGCAGCCTTGCAGGGATATGCCGCCGAACCCGCCGACAGCGTGGCCCCTGCCGCTCCGCTCCCTTACACTCCGGAGCAGGCCGACTCGTGCGTGGCGGCTTTCGCCACGGTGATGGGCTACTATACACGCCCCGAGCTGGAGCGGTTTCCCGACCGCGAGAAAGCGGCCGACGAGTTCTGCCGCGGCGTGGCTCATGCGTTCGACATCCGCAACGAGAAGGCGCCTTATTATTTAGGTGTGCGTTCCGGTCTGGCGATGATCGACCGCCTGGAGGGGATGCAGCAGATGGGCTATCCTATAACCCCGGAAAACTTCGTGCCGCGGTTGCGCGAGGCGCTGACCGGCTCCCCTATGGGGTTCGACACCGAGAGCGCCGACCGCTATCTGCGCCGGTTCATGGATCTCCTTTACCCCGCTCCCGAAGCGCTGACGCCCGAGTCGCAGCAGGCTTTCCTTGATGCACAGAAGGCTCGCGAGGGGGTGGTGGAAATGCCCTCGGGGCTCCTTTTCGAAGTCCTTACCGAAGGTGAAGGGGAGCATCCCGCCGCCAATGACCGGGTGCGTGTGACCTACAAGGGCTCTCTGGCCGACGGCACGGAGTTCGATTCCACCGACAAAGCCATCTCTCTCCCCGTAGCCGGTGTGGTGCCGGGATTCTCGGAGGGGCTCAGGCAGATGCGTCCCGGAGGCACCTACCGTCTGTTCATACCCGCCGATCTGGGCTATGGCGACAAGGGGGCCGGAGGGGTGATACCCCCCGGAGCGGCACTCGATTTCACGGTGACATTGCTTGAAATAGAAAAATAAATATTAAATAACAACTGAAAATGAAAAAAATCATTCTCACAATCGCTTCTGCAGCAGCTATTTTCGCAGGGGTGACATCTTGCTCGGAGAAGGGTTCCAACGCCGCCTCCAATGAAAACGCTGCTTTCGGCGACTCGCTCACCGAGGCTCTCGGCCAGTTTGCCGGCGCACAGGCGTCGATGAGCTTCAACCAGGCCAAGGCTATGGGCGACTCCGCACGTTTCGCCAAAATGGATAAGGCCGATTTCCTCCGCGGTCTCAAGCAGGTTCTTGACGCCGACACCAACAAGCTCGCCTACTACGAAGGTCTTTCCATGGGTCTTCAGCTGGTTAATCCCGTGATGGGTCTGACCAACGACGCCGGTGTGCCCATCGACCGTCAGAAACTCATCAAGGCTTTCGAATCGGTGTTCATGGCCGACTCCGTAGGTGATATGGGTCAGTACTATGCTGAGTACCAGCGCCTGATGCAGCAGGCCCAGCAGATGATGCTCAAGAAACAGCAGGCTGCCCTGGCTGAGGCTCCCGCCGCCAAGGCTAACCTCGCCGACGGCCAGCGCTATCAGGAGAAGATGCTCAAGGAGGGCTATCAGAAATCTTCTACCGGTCTGATCTACAAGATCGAGAACCCGGGTACCGGCGAACATGCCACCGATGCCGATATGGTGACCGTGGCATATACCGGCAAACTCGTCAACGGCACTGAGTTCGACGCCAATTCCGAC
>URZG01000185.1 GCA_900552325.1 uncultured Porphyromonadaceae bacterium
CATCTTCGAACCATACTCGATCTATACAATGCGTCTGGCGCGGCAGGGCAAACTCCTTACACATCACAAGGACCGCGCGGTGCTGACTCTGATGAAGATGAATTCGGTCATCGAAACCGATTTCATGCCGGTAGAACCGGACTGGAATCTCAAACAGATGGTCGACACTATCGCGCAATCCTCGCGAAATCTCTTCCCGGTACTGGGTCCCGGAAAAGAACTCATCGGCGTGGTGGTGCTTGACGATATCCGCAACATAATGTTCCGTCCGGATCTTTACCGCCGTATGCACGTGAGCAGGTTCATGTCAATGCCCCCGGCAAAAATCACCACTACTGACTCCATGGAACGGGTGATGAAAACCTTCGACGATACGGGCGCCTGGAACCTTCCCGTAGTGGATCCGGAAGGGCATTATGTAGGCTTCGTTTCAAAATCCAAAATCTTCAACTCATACCGGCGGGTGCTCCGCCACTACTCGGAGGACTAAGAGATCCCGATCCGCACGCCGTTTATTTGGCGGCATCAGCCACAAGCGTGGTCCAGCCTCGAAGACGGGTCTCCGTCAGTTCGGGGAGATTGACCTCATCCAGAAGAAGACCTACGGCATCCACCGCATTCTCAGGGACAGCCTTGGAATGTTCGAAAGAATACCCTATCGTATCATAGGGAGCGATAAACTCTATCCCTGTGGGACGCAGGCGGTCATACAGTTCTCCCACAGCCGAGCAGAACGTATCCTCCATTGTCTGGTCGCCGCACCCGAAAAGAGCGGCTTTCTTCCCTCTTAGATCAAGGACTTCAAGCGCGTCAGTGAAATCATACCATGCGGTTTCCATCTCCCCGGAACCCCATGTGCTTGAACCCATCACAAGTATATCATAGGGACCGACAGCCGAGGGAGCGGTCGCAGATACATCATGAATATCTTCCTCGGGCACAGAAAGAAGTGCCGCTATCCGGCGTGCCACTTTTTCGGTGGTACCGGTAGCCGAGCCATAAAAAATACCTATCTTTTTCATCCTTCAATAGTTGATTTCGTTCTAATTGTTAAACACTCGGAATTAAAGATAGTTCGGTCCACAAACCTCAAGGCGCCCCCGGAGTTGCCGGGAGCGCCTTGAGGTCAGTTATAAAAATGTGTCTTATTTCACGGAAAATCAGGCTTTCTTGAAAAGGCGCACAATCTCGCCGATCCAAAGTACTACGGAAGTGCCGCCTACGATGATCGCCCAGTCGATAAACTCAAGGGGACGCACACTGAAGAATTCACGTCCGAATTCCACAATTATGATCTGGCCTACAAAGATAAACAGGGCTATCGTCACAAATCCCGAACATCCTTTGAAATGAAGGGCGGAACGGCCTGTGGCGTAAGCGCGGGCATTGAACATGTTCCAGAACTGAAGGAACACGAAGATGGTGAAGAACAATGCCAGTTCATACGGAGTAAGTGCAGCCTGCCCGGTCGGCTGAGGAATGAACGAGAAGAGCTCGGTAAGGTTAGAGACACTGTAATGTTCGAAGATATAGAGGAGTCCCAGAAGGAACACGAACATCAGACCTCCGACAATAATGATATTGCGGGAAATCGGACCAGTGAGGATAAACGCCTTTCGCGAACGCGGCTTATCTTTCATCACGCGTTTCGATGGGGGCAGCGAGGCAAGCGCCATAGCAGCGAAAGTATCCATTATCAGGTTTACCCATAACATCTGTGTCACCGTCAGGGGCGATTCCATCCCCATAAAGGCGCCGGCGAGAACTATGAAGCAGGCCGCCACATTCACCGTCATCTGGAAAAGGATGAAGCGCTGTATGTTGCGGTAGAGCGAACGGCCCCACATCACGGCACGCCCTATCGAGGCGAAAGAATTGTCGATGATGGTAATATCCGATGCCTCTTTGGCTACTGATGTACCGTCGCCCATCGAGAGTCCTACGTGGGCGGCCTTGAGTGCCGGGGCGTCGTTGGTCCCGTCGCCGGTCACAGCCACAACCTCATTATTGGCCTGGAGAGCCTCCACCAGACGTTTCTTATCCATCGGACGGGCACGAGCGATAATCTTGAAATCCTCCACACATCCGCGCAGCTGCTCATCGGTCAGTTCGGCGAATTCAGCTCCCGTGATGATATTGCGGTCAGTATCCTCGGCATCGTTCCAAAGACCGATCTGACGGCCGATCTCTTTCGCAGTGCCGGGAGTATCGCCGGTAACGATCTTCACCTTGATGCCGGCATCGAGGACCTCGCGCACCGCCTCCGGGACATCGGAGCGGACGGGATCGGCGATTGCCACAAAGCCAAGGAAACGGAGACTTACATCCTTGTCGGCCGCAAGATTTTCCAGGTCTGGATCAACCCCGGGAGCCAGTTCGGCACATGCAAAACCAAGGGTACGCATCGCCTGATTCTGATAGGTCAGCAGACGGGCATCGACAGCCTCGCGTGTCGCACCTTCGGGATACTCGCGGCAAAGTCCGTAAACAATTTCGGGAGCACCCTTTACATACAGCACATGCTTCCCGTCAGGGCGCTCGATGACTGTGGCCATGAATTTCCGTTCCGTGGAGAACGGGAGTTCTTCAACAACTTTCACTCCCTGGCGCAAAGAAAGATATTCCACACCCTGAGAATTAAGCCACAGCAGAAGAGCGCCTTCCGTAGGATTGCCGAGCGCTTTCGGACGTGTAGGATCTGTCAGGTCGAGCTGGGCGGTGGAATTTACGGCGATCCCCTCGGCTATGGCCGCGCTGAGCACCGAGCCGTCGAG
This sequence comes from uncultured Porphyromonadaceae bacterium, assembly GCA_900552325.1. GTDB lineage: Bacteria > Bacteroidota > Bacteroidia > Bacteroidales > Muribaculaceae > UBA7173. The sequence continues at coordinate 2,775 of URZG01000185.1, forward strand.
TTTCTGATCGGAGAGTCCGTAAAAATCCGTGCTCGATACCTGCATCTGATTCTGTGTGAGAGTGCCGGTTTTGTCGGTGCAGATCACCGTGGTGGCACCCATCGTCTCACAGGCATGCATCTTGCGCACAAGATTGTTGGTTTTGAGCATACGGCGCATGGAGTATGCCAGCGAAAGTGTGACGGCCATCGGCAGTCCCTCAGGCACAGCCACCACCACCAGGGTAACGGCGATCATCAGAGTCTGGAGGAAATAAGCCATAAAATCCACCCACTCGAAATCTATCGCCGGATTAGTAAAATACATGAACAGACGTCCGGCTACAATCAGACTTGCGAAAACATAGCTGGTATATGATATAAGAGTGCCGAGCCGGTCAAGCTGTTCGTTCAGCGGCGTCTTTACGGAATTGTCGATCTGCGCAGCCTCGAATACCTTGCCGTTCTCGGTGCTGTCGCCTACGGCTGTGACCTGCATTATGCCGTGGCCCTCCATCACGGTAGTGCCACGCATGGCGGTGTCGGAGGGGAAAGTGGCGTCCGGATCGAAATCATCGGGGTTCACGGTCTTGTGTGCCACAGGCTCGCCGGTAAGAGTGGACTCGTCTATATTAAGTGCTACCGCCTCCAGAAGACGGCCGTCGGCAGGAACTTCGTTTCCGGTATTGAGAATCACGATGTCGCCGACCACAATATCTTTTTTAGGCACTTCAGTCACCTTGCCGTTGCGCATCACCTGCACCGGCTCGTCATCGTTGACCTGATTAAGCAGCGCGAATTCCTTATCGGCCTTATATTCAAAGAAAAATCCGAGACCCGTAGCGAGCAATATGGCGGCAAAAATCCCTATCGGCTCGAAGAATCCCTCTCTCCCTTTGTCAAGCGAGACATATTCATAAATTGAAATAGCTACCGAAAGCACCCCTGCCACAAGCAGGATTATAATCAGCGGATCGGAAAATTTCGCGAGGAACTGTTTCCATACAGATTCCTTTTCGGCAGGGGTGAGTATATTTACTCCGTGTTCCTGCCTACTTTTCAGCACTTCACTGTCAGTGAGGCCCTTAAAATTCATATTTTTATTCATAGTAACGGAAGTTGCTGTATATACTCCGCAAAATTACTTAAATTAAATTTGTGGGAGAGGTATTGATTGTGAAACTTTTGTTAATTTTAGCAAAAACCAAGCTTTCCGCTATGTTCCAATCGAAAAAATAGTGTTATTTTTGTAACCCCATTGCGGGCAGCCGTATTCTGTCTGCTTTTGCGCACTGTTTTACAGCGCATTACGTTCTACTCTGACATGAAACTCAAATTAACATCATATATATTTCCTGTTCTTGCCGGAGCAATAGCTGCAACCGGCATATCAGGATGCTCGCTGCTGGAAAAATCCGGAGTCGTGAAGCAGAACGGGTCGGATGGCACTGTGACCGAAGCCCCTGCCGATTCAGCCTCGGCGATAAAGCCCCTTACGCCACCGACCAAGAACCGACAGACCTCCTCTACCCCGTCCGATAAAAACCGTAAAAACGCCAAAGGGGTAAAAAACAGCAAGAAATCAAAAAAACAGAAAGCCGAAGCCATAAAGGAGCAACAGCAGATATTGAAAACTACAGGAGAAGATCCATCCAAACGCGAGAGTGTGGATCAGGCGGCTGTGATTCCGTCGTCCAACGGAAGCGCATCACACCGTCATGAGCCTCTGCTGCAGACTCCGGAAGTACCGGCCGACTTCTCTATCAACGGCGAATGGACAATCTTCAAGGTCCGCGGTAATCTTGTGGGAGGTGAAGAACGTCCGTATGTGAATTTCGATCTCGCCGCCAAACGATTCTATGGCTCCAACGGATGCAACTACATAAACGGGGATCTCCGCCTCGAAGGACGTTTCCAGATAACCCTGGAAAATATGATCACTTCAATGAAGATGTGTCAGGACGCAGAATACGAATACCTGATAAACCTCGCGCTTTCCGACGTGCGCTCTTTCGCAGTACGCCCTGACGGATCCGAGACATAT
>URZG01000186.1 GCA_900552325.1 uncultured Porphyromonadaceae bacterium
GAAAAGCGGCAACGGGAATACGATCCTGGTGCTTCGACGCCACAACATGGATTTCCTCAACGGCGCATGGCTGATCACCGAACTCAACGGCACCGAATTCGAAGGTGAGGAGGACGGCACGATAACTGTAAATATCCCTGATCTGAAAATCCACGGCTCCACAGGTTGCAACATCTTCAACGGAGAACTTTTCATAGACCCCGACAAACGACGGTCAATGCAGTTCGCCGGAATAACCACCACACGAATGGCGTGCCCCGAACCTAACCGCGAGATGGAGCTTCTTCTGGCTCTGGAGGAAGTGGAACACGCACGCCTGAAAGATAAGGATACGGTGGAACTGTACGGTAAGGACGGTGACGTTCTCATTGTGCTCACACGGCTCCACATCACTCAGGAAGCCCAGTGAGCCATCGCGCCGCTGCCGCCCGCAAACGAATCGATTCAATCCAAGATATATTTATGAAACCTACACTCTTTGTACTTGCTGCCGGAATGGGCAGCCGCTATGGAGGACTCAAGCAGCTGGACTCGCTTGGCCCCAACGGAGAAACCATTATGGACTACTCTGTTTACGACGCGCTTCAGGCAGGATTTGGAAAGATAGTTTTTGTTATCCGAAAAGATTTCGAGGAGGATTTCCGCAAAAAGGTACTCGCCAGATATGAAGGACACATCCCCGTGGAGGTGGTGTTCCAGGCTACAGACAAACTCCCTGACGGGTACACCTGCCCTGCCGACCGCACCAAACCGTGGGGTACAAACCACGCCATACTCATGGGCAAGGAGGTAATCAACGAGCCGTTCGCCGTAATCAATGCCGACGATTTTTACGGCCGCGACGCCTTTAAAGTAATCGCCGAAGAACTGGCACGCCCACGCACTGGCAAAGGCGACTACTGCATGGTAGGTTTCCGTGTCGGCAACACTATGACTGAGAACGGATCTGTATCGCGCGGAGTCTGCACCGTGAAGGACGGCAATCTCGACACCATTGTGGAGCGTACTGCGATATCGTTCGACAAGGACCACAACATAGTTTTCACCGATGAAAACGGCTCCGAACAGCACCTTGATGCAAACACCCCGGTTTCGATGAACCTGTGGGGTTTCACACCGGATTATTTCGATTATTCCGAACGCGAATTCCGCAATTTTCTCGATAAGAGCATCGATACACCCAAATCGGAATATTATATCCCCTCGTGTGTCGACACTCTTGTAAAGAGCGGCGAGGCTACCGTAAAAGTTCTTGATACGGATTCGCGCTGGTTCGGCGTAACCTATGCCGAAGACCGTCCCGGTGTTGTAGCGAAATTTGCAGAACTGCATGCCGACGGCACCTATCCCGCCAAACTTTTCTGACAATCTAATATTACATCTAAAATGAAACCCCGCATACTCGTAACCGGAGGAACCGGATATATCGGATCTCACACCGTCGTAGAGCTCCAGCAGGCCGGCTATCCCGTCGTAATCATCGACAACCTTTCCAACTCGAACCGCGCCGTTCTCGACGGCATCGAGAAAATCACAGGGATACGTCCCGATTTCGTAGAGGCAGACTGCACCGACATCGAAGCCCTTAAAAAACTCTTCGCCGATTATCCCGGAATAAAGGGTATAATAAATTTCGCCGCCTCCAAAGCCGTCGGCGAATCCATCGAGAAACCTATCCTTTATTACCGCAACAACCTCAACACTCTGATGAATCTTCTGGACATGATGGGTAAAGAGGATGTGAAGGGACTTGTATTCTCCTCATCATGCACCGTGTACGGCGAGCCGGACCACAATCCCGTGACCGAGGATACCCCGATCAAGGCTGCAACCTCCCCCTACGGCAACACCAAGCAGATTTCGGAGGAAATCATCACTGACGTGATCCGTTCGGGCGCGCCTTTCAAGAGTATTCTTCTGCGCTATTTCAACCCCGTGGGAGCACATCCCTCGGCAGAGATCGGCGAACTTCCCAACGGCGTTCCCCAGAACCTCGTGCCCTATATCACCCAGACCGCTATGGGTATCCGTAAGGAACTCAGCGTGTTCGGCAACGACTACAATACACCCGACGGCTCATGTATCCGCGACTTTATCAATGTTGTTGATCTCGCCAAAGCCCACGTCATCGCCATTGAGCGTATGCTCGGCGACAAAGAAACTCCGGCCATAGAGATTTTCAACCTCGGCACGGGCAACGGTGTTTCCGTGCTGGAACTCATCGACTCTTTCCAGCGTTCTACTGGTGTAAAAGTTCCCTATAAAATCGTAGGACGCCGCTCCGGCGATATCGAGAAGGTATGGGCCAACCCCGACAGAGCCAACAATGTGCTCGGTTGGAAAGCGGATACCCCTCTCGACGACACCATGCGTTCGGCTTGGGCTTGGCAGTGCCGCCTGCGCGAACGCGGTGTGATGTAAGACGAAAATACGATCCCTCGACTCACAAAACGCGGGTGTATCAGAATTGCCAAACAGCTAAGCGGTTTCATGCAATTTTGATACACCTCCGCATAATCAAATCCATACAGATGGCTGATTTTACGGCACCGATCGGGGTGTTCGACTCCGGCTACGGAGGCCTGACGATCCTTCAGCAGATAAAGGAACGCCTCCCGGAATACGACTATATCTATCTTGGCGACAACGCGCGCGCCCCATACGGCACACGTTCGTTCGATGTAATCTACAGGTTTACTCTCGAAGCGGTAAAATACTTGTTTTCACGTGGTTGCCCGTTGGTGATTCTCGCCTGCAACACCGCATCAGCCAAAGCGCTGCGCACGATCCAGCAGAACGATCTTCCGGCCATAGCCCCAGACCGGCGTGTGCTCGGCATTATCCGGCCCACGGCCGAGGCGGTCACCGAACTTACCGCCACACGTCATATAGGCGTTCTCGGAACACCCGGCACGATTCAAAGCGGTTCGTACGATATTGAAATATCCAAACAGAATCCGGAATGTGTCACCGTGGGGCACGGCTGCCCGATGTGGGTACCAATCGTGGAGAACGGCGAAGGGACTCGTCCTGGAGCTGACTATTTCGTCAAGCAGGAGATAGACGCCCTGATGGAAACCGACAAGAAGATAGACACCGTAATTCTCGCATGTACCCATTATCCCCTGCTTCTCCCCAAAATACGCAAATATCTCTCCAATGACAAAAAGATAGTCTGCCAAGGCAATATCGTGGCCGATTCGCTTGCCGACTATCTGCGCCGCCATCCCGAAATGGACGAGCGGCTTTCACGGGGTGGCATGACCCAATACTGTACGACGGAGAATTCCGCCCGCTTCTCGGAGATGGCTTCGGTATTCCTTTCGCAACCGATCAAGGCCGTAACGGTGAAACTCTGATTCAGTTAACAGTCGTGGCCGCCAATGCGATAACCGATACACGGCAATCGGCAACCGCCTTATGGATAGCTTCACAACAGGCAGTAACCGTGGCTCCGGTCGTTATCACGTCATCCACCAGCATTATGTGCTTCCCGGCGAACTCCTCGGGCGCGCTCACAGAATAGATACGGCGCGCGTTCTCCATACGGCCGGCCGCATCTTTCCGCGTCTGCGACGAATGTCGCGCGGCCGACATGGCGTCATATATCACCGGTATTCCCGACATCTCGCTGATTCCACGGGCAATCTCTTCGGCCTGGTTATACCCCCTGCGCGCTTTTTTCCACCAGTGCATCGGCACAGGTACAAGAGCGTCGACTCCCTCGAAAAAACCTTCCCCCGCCAGCTCTTCGGCATACCGCCGGCCGAACTCCCGCGAAATCTCAGGGTGTCCGTGATATTTCGCATTCACTATAATCGAAGAGTACGGATTGTGGCGGGAATAGTGGAACATAGCGGCGGCGCGTTCCAGCGGCTGCCGTCCTATAAGCCGATAGTGCAGCAGATTGTCGGGATCACGGTGAAAGTCGGTACGCGGCATGTTCACATCACATACCAGACACATAGTCTTCTCACCCGCGACAAGAGGACGGCCGCACACCACACATACCTCCGGAAAAAAGAGATTTACAAAATCGAGCCACCAACGGCGCAGTTCGGAACGTATCACCATGACTATTCCTCATTCCACAGCACACCCGATCTCAGGGCTGCCGCAACAAGTTCCGGCTCATAGCCACGCTGCACCCCGAAACGATAGATCTTAGTCCTCCCCTCGAAAGTATTCCCCTCTTTGAGAGAGGCCGCTTTACTTCGCAACAGAGCGATCATTTCCGAACGGTACTCATCTTCATCAACGACCGTCATCGCTTCCGTTATAATATCGGACGGGATGCGTTTCTCCCTTAGCGCGAACATGATCTTCCGGCGTCCCCACCGTGAATAGGCCGCCTTGCTACGGCAGAACGAAGCCGCAAAACGCCGGTCATCAAGAAACCTGTTCTCCTCGAGTGTATCAAGTATCTTCTCCGCCTCATTGGCCGGCACCATCCACCGGTAGAGCTTTTGCCGCAGTTCATAACGGCAATGCTCCGCCCGGGCGCACATCGCTTCCAGACGTTCCATTGCCACTTCGGGCTTCATCGGTTCTTTTGACTTCCAGGCCATGTTTCAACGGGCTATCTTCGCAAAACGTATTTTCCCGAACGAATCCCTGATAAGCTCAACATCGTGAAATCCCAGGCTATCGGCAAGAGATTTCAGATTGTCGGCATACAGCGGGTTGATTTCAAAATAAATTTTTCCGCCCGGGGCGAGCGCATCACAGGCAAACCTGAGAATTGCGCGATAGAATTTCAGCGGGTCG
>URZG01000187.1 GCA_900552325.1 uncultured Porphyromonadaceae bacterium
CCTCGGGGCGGTAGACGCCGAAGAACTGGTTCGGTTCGTGGTGTGCGTTGGTGCCTCCTACCGGTACAACCTGCAGACCGGCGCGCACCTTGAGCTGGGGCATGAATTCCTTCTGGATGTAGAACTGTTCGAGGTTCACCTCGCCGCCGCGTTCGATCTCCTTTTCATATTCGCCGGCTTCCTCGGTCTCTATCTCCACGGCCGATTCCACACCGCCGTGCTCGAATTCTATCTCCGACGACATCGACCATCCTTTGCCGAAATCGTAGCCGAGGTATATCACCACGTGAGGCAGGTCGAAACGTCCGTGCGATCCTCCCCGGTATTTGTCGGGTTCGGAATAGCTGTCGGAATAGAAGTTACGGGTAAAGACGGCTTCGCCGTATCCCCCGACATGCAGGCGGTCCCATGCCGAGATTTTCTTTTTCACTTCCGCAGAGGTCGTTTCACGGTTCTCCGGGGAATCGGTGTCGGCTGCCATGGCACACTGGCCGGCTGCCCCGAGCATGGTCAAAGCTAAGAATAGATTTGCTTTCATCTGTGTCTTTTCAGTTGGCGGGGTCATTCCGGCCTCCTTCACGAGGCCTGCTCCCCTGTTTTTTATGATGCAAAATTACATAAGGCGCTCAGGGTGAACAATACTTATTTATGGGTAAAATGTGTAAGACTTTTTTGGATAAAATTTTGAAAAATACTTAAAAAGTGTGATTCCGAACAGCTTTATGGGGGTACATTCGCCTAATTTTACTAAATTTGTAAGCGCAACAACCATCATTATCCTCCCGTCAGGGTTATATTATAAACAAAGGTATCCGGCCTCTCCGGCCAATGATTGGCGTGGATTGCAGGAGGATGTATCAAAATTGCCTGATCTTATCAGACTATAGGGAAGCTCCGTGGAGCGTCCGCGGACAGACCGTGATTAGCAGATGTTTTTTCGGACGCTCCACGGAGCGTCCCTACAGCAAAAGCCGTTTCAGGCAATTTTGATACATCCTCGGGAATATTGCACGCGTTACATACTTTTTGAGGCGGTTGCGACCGGTCGCGACCCTACACCGGTATTTTTGCGGATATCGAAATACGAGGAGTCACCGAAACTCCGTTATAGATATATGGCTACCTTTCTTCTCATAGTCGGTGCGCTGGCTCTCAGCCTCGCAATGGTCTGGACCGTAATGCGGCCCGTGATGTCGGCCGTGGCGGCTTACTTCGGCGCCTGGGCGCTGATGAAGTCGGGCTATGCCGTGATTCCGCAGAATGAGCTTTTGTTCTGGGCCGTGGCCGTGATTATCGTTGCCGGAATACAGTTCGCCCGCGGGTACAATCTTGTCACTCCGGTGGCTTTCCGTGCTTACCTTGCCGGAGGGGCGCTTACCCTCACCGCAGCCGGGGCGTTGATCGGCCATCCCTGGATGGTGGCCGGTGCAGTGGCAGGGGTAGCGCTGGGCGCGTTGGCCTATATGCGTCTGCGGCATGTGGCGTCGTCCGGCTACTGGCGTCAGGTAGTGGCGTCGGGCGCTCCGGTTGTGGTGGCCATGATTCTGATAGGTCTCTCCGTAGCGGGGCTTGTGCTCCGTGCCAACATAATATGATTTCGACTGTCATGAAAAAACTCGTATATATCCTTATACTTAGCTTCGTGGCATTGGCCGCTGCCTATTCCACGAAGGCTGCTCCGGCCAAAGCCAAGGAGAAGATCACCCCTGTCACTCCCGATCTGGAGCAGATACGCGCCGATGTGTCGAATCCATCGTCACCTTATTATTATCCGAAACTTTTCGGACGATACCAGCAGAACGAGACGGTGATGAACCTTGAGGAATACCGCCATCTCTATTACGGCGCACTTTTTCAGGAGGACTTCAATCCTTACCGCCACAGCGAGGCTTCGACCAAAAACGACGGTCTCTATTACAAGAATAACCACACCCGCGCCGAACTCGACTCTATAATATATTATGCCGAGGAGGTGCTTGCCGACGACCCCTTCAATCTCTCGCAGATGAACTATCTCATCTATGCCCTGCGCGCACGCGGCAAGGTGAACCGTGCCAAGATATGGCAGTACCGCCTCAACCATCTTCTGCAGGCAATCATCTCGTCGGGAACAGGCGCCGACCAGGAACACGCATGGTATGTGATCAACCCGCGGCACGAATACAACATAATCAACTTCCAGAATGCCGTGGCGCGCAACCAGCAGTACGAAGAGCCCTATTTCGACCGCATAGAGGTGGAGAAAAAAGGTGCCAAAAACGGCAAAGTAACCACCGATACCTATTATTTCAACATCCGCAACATGCTCGAGGAATATTATCGCAAATTCCCCGATGAGCAATAATACTCGGGCAGGAATTACATCTTTCCGGATCAGGATCCGATATATTATTCAGCGAAGCTAATCCGTTTTAGGAAATGTTATTTGAGATTTAAAAGTAATTATATATCTTTGTAAGAAATATACCCTCAAAGGAGGGTCTGTATAATCTAAAAAGCGTTTCTCGCTGATCCTTTCGTGATAAATTCACCAAAAATTTGATTAAGAAGAGATTAGCAGCATCAAGCGCTCATGCTTGTCGTATATTCTGCTTCCACGTATACCATTGATGGCGAAGCAGATACCCGATAATGCGTGGAGGTGGACTGTCTGTTTCTTAATCGGGCGTTTGGCGATGCCTATCACGAAAACGGGGAGTGCATTGTCCCGCGCTTTTCTTATTACTCACCTTGACGGAGGGGACACGCCATCAAGACTATCGGGCGCCTGATGCATATAGGCAAAAGAATAAAGGAAGTCTTTGACAATCAGCCTAAGGGGCATACCATCAGATGGTTTGCCTCCGGATTGCATTGTGACCGCCGCAATATATACAATATTTTCAATCGTCCGAATATAGATGTGGAACTGCTTATGCGTATCTCGGTGCTTCTGAATTATGATTTTTTCGCGGAACTATCAGAGAGTATTTTCGAAGACAATGCGGGTAAAAATGAACACTGATAACTTATGGTTATATCCAGGTGTGAATAATCTGTTCACAAAGTGAGATGTGTTGTGTCACATTGAGTTGCGTGATGTTTGTATGAGGCGTTGTAGTTTTACAGTTCCTATTCACTAAAAAACACTATGAAAAAACCAATCTTCATTATGCTTGCCGCCTTTATCGGCGCAACTTCAGTTCTCGCCCGGGCTGCATCGGAACCCTCGGGCTGGGAGTCAAACACGCATATTACCGGCCTTCCCAAAATTGAACTCGGACAATGGGAAGTCCCGGACACTGTCGGGAATAAATGGGCCGATAAAAATGGCGATACCGATCGCCACAATTATCCCTCATGCTTCCTCCTTAATCTTGAGGAGGGTACCGATGTAACCACGGGTAAAAGTTATGTGCTGAAGGATATAGCCGGTCTGTTCGGACCCGAAGGTCTTCTTCAGGACAACCGTGATAACCTTGACCGTTTGATGGAAAGCCCCCTGATGACCGGTACAAGGATAATCTACGAGGCTACCGGCGGTCCGGTGGACGTTGACTTTATGTTCGGATCCGGAGGATTCGGCAACCGGCTTTGTTATTTTTACATCGTGCCATCATCTCCTTCTGACGAACAAAAGACGGTGGATATGGCTCAATCTCTGGCAAATGGCGAAATCCCCACATTCTGTATCACCGACCAGATGCGAACTTCCATACACATGGAACGTTATAAGAAAAATGCCGATGGCGAATGGGAAAAACTTCCCAAAGGCTCCGGCGAGGGGGAATACGAATTCGGGAACAGAGACCTGGGTGACAAGCTTGCCGACGTCAACAATAATTATGGAGGCTGGGGTGATGACCTTATAACCGGCAAACGCTTCAGGCTTAAATATTTCGGTGAGCAATATAACGAGGCTCCATCGAATGACTTCCCTAAAGGCACCAAAATTTATTTCTTCCTCGCCACATACGATGATTTCAACTGGAATGGCGGCAGCGGCGAGGGTCAGAAAACGCCTTACTCCATAAAGTTCGCCTATCGTGCCTTCAACCGTGAATTCGGTACGCAGGGTAAATGGGATTTTGAGCATTATCCCGAACATAAAGAAAAATATGATACTTATGGACCCGGTATATTTGCCGCGGCAGCCGTCAATTTCACATACACCGACTCCGATAAAGGAACACTTGAAAATATCAATTTCATGACATGGGAAGACTGGACACAGCCCACGCCGGACAATGCTGTCAGAAAAGTCGGCGACTTTGATATGGGTGATGTCGGATTCGGATTATATGGTGTCAACAATCCTATTCTGGATGTTATTTCCGAATCCAGGATTAATCTTCAGGTTGTACAGGAGGTCAAGGATTTTCAGGAAGTTTTTGATAACAAAGTTACTACAAAAAAGTGAAATGCGGAAAGAAATAGTGATAGAATTGAGTTACAAGGGTTTCAGTCGTGCTTCCGATTATTCGTGAAGCCATCGCAATCACCGCTGAAGCCAAATCAGGACGCCGCTACGTTACTTGTCCGTAACCATGCCCGAAAGGGCGACAAACGGACACGGATAGCGAAACAAGGCGTTAAGGATTAGTGAGTTACTGACAACCCACGCAACAAATCCGGTTACGGAAAAAGATTGCGCCGTTCCTCCCCGTTTTGCGTACCGACAACGGACTCTTCACCAACTAATTTTGAACCTAAAAAAATTAAGGACGATGAAGAGTACATTTTCAGTAATCTACTACCTCAAGCGTCAGGTAGTGAAAAAGG
>URZG01000188.1 GCA_900552325.1 uncultured Porphyromonadaceae bacterium
CTTTCGTGGAGAGCTACTATGACCTGAGCTACGACCGCGTGGTGAACTCCATCTTCGCCCAGGACGCCACCGGCGGCGTAGAGCTTCGCTCGGCCATGGGATGCGGCTACGAGGAGGTGGATGTCAGCAACATCAAGGCCGGCGACAATATCACCGACATCGCGGGCTATCTTATCTTCGGCGACAACGGCCTGACAATGGTGCCGCGCACCGCTTCCGACTGGAAGGTCGTATCTGAAGGGAATTCCGTGGAGCCAATGGAACTCACGTTGCGCCAGCTGGCAATGGCCGATGACGGCTACGTCTACGGCAACCAGCTCGTGAAGGTGAAACATGTCACTTTCCCCGACGAATATTTCGAAGCCGGCGATTATCACGGACTGTGGAACTCGCAGAAATACAAAATTTTCGACGGCACTCTCGATGACTACGACGGTGTGGCATGGATGTGGTGCAACAAGGGCGCCGACTACTTCAAAACCTCCACGGAGGGGTATTTCGACCACCGCTGGACCCTCACCGGAATCGTCAACAGCTACTATCCGCTTCACATCAGTCCCCGCTCGAAACTCGATTTCGAGGATGAAGGTCTGAAATACAGCGACATAACCGATACCGAGGCCGAGGCCGCCGAGGTAGAGAGCGCCTTCGACCTCACCGGCCGGCGCGTAGACGCCACCACAGCCCGCGGCATCGTGCTCCTCCGCATGACCGACGGCACCGTCCGCAAAACCGTCCGCTGATCAGATCCTTCCGCAACCCGCCCCCACTGTAGGGACGCTCCGCGGAGCGTCCGCCTCTCACTTGATACTTCAAAGCCACGGGGACCAAAAATGTTTTTTTTGGTCCCCGTGGCTTATTTATCACAAACATTGCAGTCGCGACAGGTCGCGACCCTACGAGGTTACAGTGGCTTAATCATCGTTTCGGGTGCCTGAATTTTTGGGAAAGAGGAATTTTGGGTATTAAAGTGAAAATTCGTAACTTTGTGTGAACTAACCGGAATACCTTACTATGCCAGAGATTTCTGAGAAAAAAGATATATTCGAGGCGGCGCAGACCGCCGCAGACACCGCCGCGCCGCAGGCCGACTACGGCGAAGAGACCATACGTACCCTCGACTGGAAGGAGCACATCCGCCTGCGTCCGGGTATGTATATCGGCAAGCTGGGCGACGGCACGGACTCCGACGACGGTATCTATGTGCTGCTCAAGGAGGTGCTCGACAATGCCATCGACGAATTCATGATGGGTTTCGGGCGCCAGATCGACGTGACACTCGACCAGGAGACGGGCACCGTGTCGGTGCGCGACTTCGGCCGCGGCGTGCCTCTGGGCAAAATCGTCGACGTGGCCTCGCGAATGAACACCGGCGCCAAATACGACTCCAAGGTATTCAAAAAGTCGGTTGGTCTCAACGGCGTGGGTATCAAGGCGGTGAACGCCCTCTCCACCTCGTTCGTGATCCGCGCCTGCCGCGACGGAAAGATGCGTACCGCCATATTCGCTCAGGGTGCGCTCATTGAGGAGACCCCGGAGAACGACACCGACGAACCGAACGGCACATACGTGGAATTCACCCCCGACCCCACGGTGTTCCGCGGTTTCAGCTTCAACCAGGAGTATATCGTAACCCTGATACGAAACTATACCTACCTCAACACCGGTCTGGCGATATATTTCAACGGCAAGAAATTCGTGTCGCGCAACGGTCTGCTCGACCTGCTGAAGGCCAACATGACCAAAGATCCGCTCTACCCCGTGATCCATCTCAAGGGGGATGATATAGAGATAGCCCTGACCCACGCCAACCAGTCCGGCGAGGAATATTACTCCTTCGTCAACGGGCAGCACACCACCCAGGGTGGCACGCATCTGACGGCCTTCAAGGAATCGGTGTCGCGCACCATCAAAGAGTTTTTCAGCCGCAACTTCGAATATTCCGACATACGAAACGGCATGATCGCCGCCGTGTCGGTGAAGGTGGAGGAGCCGGTGTTCGAGTCGCAGACAAAAACCAAACTCGGCTCGCGCGAGATGAGCCCCGGCGGCATCACCGTGGCGAAATTCATCAGCGACTTCCTCAAGAAAGAGCTCGACAACTACCTCCACAAGAACCTCGATACCGCCGAGATTCTCCAGAAAAAGATCCAGGAGAGCGAGCGCGAGCGCAAGGCGATGGCCGGCGTAACAAAGCTGGCCCGCGAACGCGCCAAAAAGGTGAACCTCCACAACTCCAAACTCCGCGACTGCCGCATACACCTCAACGACGTCAACAATTTCAAGGACGAGGAGCGCGCCGCCGAGCTGGAGAAGAAGAAACTCGCATCGTCGATCTTCATCACGGAGGGTGACTCCGCTTCCGGCTCGATAACGAAGATACGCGACGTGGACACTCAGGCGGTGTTCTCGCTCCGAGGCAAGCCCCTGAACTCGTTCGGACTCACCCGCAAGGTGGTGTACGAGAACGAGGAGTTCAACCTGCTGCAGGCCGCCCTCAACATCGAGGACGGCATCGACGGGCTGCGCTACAACAACGTGATCATCGCCACCGATGCCGATGTCGACGGTATGCACATACGACTGCTGCTGCTGACCTTCTTCCTCCAGTTCTTCCCCGACATGGTGAAGAAAGGGCACGTCTACGTGCTGCAGACCCCCCTCTTCCGCGTGCGCGACAAACGCGCGGCGCGCCGCAAGAACGCCGCTGCCGGTGAGTCGGCCGACACCTACTGCTACTCCGACGCCGAGCGCCAGGCCGCCATCGACGCCCTGGGTTCCAATGCCGAAATCACCCGATTCAAAGGTCTGGGCGAGATCTCGCCCGACGAGTTCCGCGGCTTCATCGGTCCCGACATGCGTCTGGACCGCGTGACGCTCCGCAAGGAGGACGCCGTCTCCTCCCTCCTGGAGTTCTACATGGGCAAGAATACCTCCGACCGCCAGCTCTTCATCATCGACAACCTCGTGGTGGAGGAATAGAGACACACCCTACCCTATATTCCTATGAATCTGCCTGATATAATCGATAAAATCCGACACCTGCTGCGAAACATCGCGCCCGAAGCCAAAACCATACTCTATGGTTCCCAGGCGCGGGAGGACGCGCGCGAGGATTCCGACATAGACCTCCTTATCCTCCTGCCGGATGTCTGCGGCGGCCGCGACTTCGTCAGGAAAAAACTCGATATATCGGGGCAACTCTACGACCTGTCGCTCATGACGGGAAAAACATCTCTCCCCTTATCCTCGTGCATAAAGTATTCTATGCGCGCAAGACACCCTTTACCATCAACGTCATCAACGAGGGAATCGTATTATGAAAGAGATTCTTGACGATAATTCACGCCATGAACTGATAATATATCGGTTACAGCGGGCAGCCTTGAAGAGGCTGGATATATGGCGCAAACATGTTACCGACACACAATCAGCCTCTTCAAGGCTGCCTCTGCGGTCTTCGACCGAGGAAAGGTAGAGGTAAGAGAAAGTCAAAGGTCAGAGGTTGGCAACAATCCGCTGCCCAGTTGGAATTCCTTTTCGCGAGCGAAGAATAAATCGGGAATCTTCACCGTTAAATAAGTGAGAGATAGGAGAATGGTTAATAGCCATCCGGGGGGAGATGGGGGGAACCGCGGGCGATGCCCGCTACACGCAACCAACGCGGCGATAAACAACCGCTCATTTCATTCGCGGCACAATAGGATGGCCGGCAATTTGCGAAAAAAGCAGGAGTTCAATCTGAAAGTCTCAGCCGAAGGTAATTTCAATCCGTTTGCATCAATGGGGCGCCGGCGCCCTCCGTTGGATTAGCGCCAAGAATCCGTTTATCCGTTATATCTGCGAGAGATAATTAAGAGGTTAAAGATTAGAGCGGCCATTCGTGGCCGGATACAACCTCTCCGACGGACGTTTCCTATTCGAATAACTGTTAATAAGTTGAGAAGAGTTATCAACAAGGTGTTGAAAAGTAAATTAATTAATTGATTAGCAGAGGTGTTTATTGTTGATAATTGGTGGAAAGCGGTGTGGAGAACGGGGAGATGGTTGAGCGCTCATTTTATTCGTGGCGGGATAGGAGAGCAGGTTTTCAACCTGCGATGTAAAGTGCCGGATTGTTAACGCAGGTTGAAAACCTGCTCTCCTAAAAAACCTGCTTTCCTAAGGGGTGTTGATAATGTTGATAAATGTGTGGAAAAGGGGGAGGAAAGTTTTTTGAAAGAAAAGGGGGCGGAAATTTGGAGGGGACGGCCCGAGGGGCGTATATACAAGGGTAGGGTAAACGCCAAATTTCGGGAGAGGAAGATTTCACAGGGTTGTGAACGTAATTTTCCGGGGTTATCAATAGTGTATCTGACGGAAAGTTACTAACTTTGCATATTGTTAACAGGATGTTGATAACCATATTAATCGGCTGATGCTCACCTGTAGGGATTGTTGATAACGCGGGATAACCCCGCTTTCCGTATCAATAACCCGAAAATGCAAATTTCAGGCTGAAAAGTTATCACCGCTATCAACACCCTTTATTACTATTGAGGATGATTTTTTCGGAAGAAAGAATTTTTTCTTTTTTTAGAATATATCGAAAATAATAAAATATGGATGTTGAAAACTCTCTGCGCTCCGAGGTGCTCCGCCTCAAAGAGGAACGCGACGCCGTGATTCTGGCACACTACTACCAGAAAGGGGAGATCCAGGATGTGGCCGACTTCATCGGCGACTCTCTGGCTCTGG
>URZG01000189.1 GCA_900552325.1 uncultured Porphyromonadaceae bacterium
ACATTCTATATTTGTCGACTTTGCTGAGGCAAGCGAGGTGCCCTTGATGGTGGAAACCAAGGCTCCGTCGACATAGAACTCCACGTCATAGCTTTCGGCGGCCTGAGCGCCTTTGTTGGAGACTTCGGCTGAAATGGCGGAGGATATACCGGCGTAAACCATTGTTGGAGCATCGATTGACGTGAGCGCAAGGTTGTGCGTGGGGCGCTCTACAATGCGGATGTCGTCTACTGTAATGGCTGCGAAGGAGCGAGTGCGCCCGGTGAAGGCTATCTGCACGGTCTGGCCTACGAACGGCGTAAGGTCAACTTCGAGCTGTTCCCAGCACGTGGGTGCGTCGCATACAAAGCTGGCTATTTCCTCGAACCCGTTGCCGGTGTTGACTGAAACGATGATTTCGTTTAGAGATTTTTCGGAGATTCCGAAAGTTTTGAAAGACATCACCGGCGAAACGGAATTCTCAAGCGAAATCTTTGCGGAGCATATCCTGGCGCTGTAACCTTCGACATTGGCCATGAAGTATACGTATCCGTTATCGTTATCAGAGGAGGTGAGTCCGTCCACGGCATATGTTTCGTCGGTTGCTATTTCCACGATTGCCGGGTGCAGCGGGTCAGGATTGTCTGAATACCATTTGTAGGTAGGCGCACCGGAGGGGAATGATTCAGCGAAAGGGATTACGTAAGGTTTGCCCATCGGTACCATATCGCTGAAGGCTCCGTTGGAGGTAAAGTCGGCATAGGAGGGGAGAACGGCCCACTGGTAGAAATCCTGTTCACTCTGCGGATCGATGGTCACAGTGTACTGGGTGTCGGTAATGTTGTCGGCAACCAACGAGACTTCTTCGCCGATTACGCGGCATATTTTGTAGGTTACCAACCCTGTGGCGTATGTGCGGCCGTTGACATCCTTTGTGACTGCCGGCCACGACAAGATGACACCCTCGGTTGTCACCGTGGTGGTGACGGAGGTAAGGGGTGCGGGGGCATCGAGGCCTACCTTTACTTGCACGGACTCTATATTGCCGTCACCGCCGGTATTTGACCCGTAAACATCGTAAGTGGTATCGCCATAAGTTGCCTGGGTGTCGGTAACGGAGTACTGCTGTCCCGGGGTCGGGTTGGAAACAGTGTCCACTACGCGGTCGCCGCATTTTACGGTCAGCGAGGTCAGAGATTGAAGTGAGGCCCCGTTGACGGTGACTGTCGGTGCCGTGAACGAGATGACGACCTGGGGGCGTCCCTGCGCATCAGGCGTGGCGGATACCTGGGTGGGCTTGTCGGGACAGCTTGTCGACATCGGGCTTTCGACTTTTATCTCGTCAATGAAAAGTTTGAATTTGTCGGCGTCGCTTATGCAGTGGAAGCCAATGTACCACACTCCGTCGTTTTCGGGCGTGAGCAGCATGTCGATGGTGCGGTATCCGTCAGTCCAGTCAATCACATATGGTTCGAGTAGACGCGTGGTCATGGCCTCCACTGTGGGGGAGGTGCCTGCCAGAATTTCTATGCGTTCCGGGTCGGAAAGTACACATTTGGTGCTGAAAGTCACGCGGTAGCTGTTGCCTTTCTTCAGTTTGAGCCCGGGAGTTATCGCCCAGTCGTTGTGTGCTCCTTCGGCGATTTCAATCACCATGTCGCCGAAACTGGCTTTCCATGTGACTTTGTCACCGTCGAGATCGAAAACTGTGAAGCCGAGGTTTTCCAGTCCTTTGAGTCCTTGGGCGGTATTTTCAAAATCCTCGATGTAGGGGATTTCATAAGAGCCGTCGGGGTTGGGATTGGAATTTGCTTTTGTCGTCAAGGCATATCCCTCCGAAGTCACCATGAAGGCAAGCATAGCTGCCGCAATGTGTAGATGTTGATTCATTATTCGGTTTTGTATAAATATGAATTTTTAGTTACAATAGACAGGAAATTCTATACTGAACGATTATTCAATAAAGGTGAGATTTCTGAATGAAAAGATCAGTGCGGTGTCAGGGGAGGAG
Organism: uncultured Porphyromonadaceae bacterium; assembly: GCA_900552325.1. Classification (GTDB taxonomy): domain Bacteria; phylum Bacteroidota; class Bacteroidia; order Bacteroidales; family Muribaculaceae; genus UBA7173. Next base: position 1,991 of record URZG01000189.1, read on the forward strand.
GACTTTGGTGACGCGGGCGCCGCGGCGAACGATGTAGGGGCCGGAGGCGGGGGCGTCGACACGGATGCCCTGAAGGGTGAAATACTCGGCGGGGGTGTCGGCGTCGTTAGTCTCGGTGTCGGTGATGGCCGACTCGCCGGTACGGTGCAGACTGATGTTGCTCAGGAGTATGCCTTCCTGGTCGGGAGCTGAATCGGTGTGGAACCCGATATAGTAGGTGCCGTCGGCGGGGAGTGTGAAGTCCGCTTTCCAGGTGTTTATGGCTCTTTCGGGCTTGAAAGTCGGAATGAGTATGCGGGTCATGGCCGCGGGATCGGGGGTATCGGCGATGCATACGCGCATGGACTCGTCGAGGTAGGTGGAGCTGCAGGTCTGCACGTCAATCGAAAGGGTATAGGAGGTTTCTTTTTTGAACTCGACAGGGGAAAGGATCAGCCAGTCATCCATCGGGATACCCGAACCGAAGCTCGACTTCGCACATTCCTGATAGATAGAGTAGCTCCATGTGCGTCCGTCGCCGTTGGCGTCGATCACCGACATTTTCTCCACATCGTCGCGGTCGGGCACGAGGGTGAACGAGGGCTGCAGCGGGGTGCCGAGGGCCAGTTCATTGGAAGAGGTAGCCGCCGACGACTTGCCTCCGGCCTTGACGATAACCGAGGCGGTGTAGCGTTTCAGTTCGGCTGATGAGAGCTGATGATAACCGTAGAGGGCGGATGCGGGCTGACTGAAAGCGTGGTCGCCGTTGAGGAGCACTTCATACTCCAGATTGTCGAGGTCGATCCACCCGCCGTTGATGCCGGAGTTGACCGGTTCCCATATCACACGGTCGTGGGTAAGTGTCACTTTGGCTGTGGGTGCCGGAGTATCCACACCGACCCACATGGGGTGCGATGTGTTTTCGGATACGGCGCCCCCGGCGAGCGCCCTGAAAGTGAAGATGTGGTTCCCTTCGGCCAGGTCGCTGAAGTTCACCGTAACGTCGGCTCCGGCAGCGCCCGTGCCTTCGGAGGCCTGTTCGCCGTCAAGGAGAGCCTGCCATCCGATCTGTCCTTCAAGGGGCTGTGAGCCGACGGTGGCAGCCGGAAGGGTGAGAACGAATGAACCGGAGGTGGAGCCACCTGCGAAATTGACCGACTTTATGACCGGTGCTTCCGGCGATTCAGCCGTGGCTGCCTTGTCGGGGCAGATCATGAAATTGTATTGCTCATTGTTGGCGCAGGTGTAGATCCTGGTGAACTGCGAGCCGTCGGCAGTGATGGTGTAGATGGCCGAGGAACCGTCGGTGAACTGCGGGTTCCAGTACAGCAGATCCTCCTTGGGAGAATAGCACATTCCACTGATAATCCCGTCGGTGCCGTCGGGAGTGTTGGCGATAATCTTCTGTATTCCTGTGGCCTTGTCTATCGTGACGAATTTACCTCTGGCATTTATGCCGTAAAGTTTCTGGTCGGATGTGTTGTAGGCCATAGAGAGACATTCCTCGTCGGAGTCCCATTCAAATACCCTGACAGCCTGGATATTGCCGGGATTGTCGGCCGGAGCCTTGACCAGGGCGTAGGAGTAGTCGCCGGTCAGACCGTAGCCGTATATGCAGCGGTCATCGGGATTGTAGGTGGCGGCGAACATGTAACCGCAGTTATCCGGGAGCTGGTCGAAGTGCGTTGTGGCGCCGGAGGCATCCACTTCGATATAATAATGTTCCTCGACGATCGAGTAACTTTCCTTCACGTAGTAACCGCACAGTTTGCCGTCGGCAATCCAGCCGCTTCGCATAGGATAGCCGATCTGACTCCCTTTAGGATCAGCGAGTTTCAGTTCCGGACCGTCGGTTCCGAGGGAGTAGATGCCGTAGACCGGAGTATCTTCGTTGGTGCTCCATAATCCGGCATAAACGGTGGAGCCTCCGGGCATTGCGGCGTGAACCGGCGATGCTGCGGCCGCCGACAGAATGAGCACCGCAGCCAGACTGGTTGTGGGTTTTATATTCATGGTGAGTTGTTTTATGTGCAATTTGATTGCACTTTGCTGTGTTTGGCGGCAAAGATAATGCATAATGCCGGATTATGCAAGGACTACCAGTAAAAAACCTGGAGGTGTATCAAAATTGCCAAATTCCATCAGACAGTATGGAATTTGGCAATTAGGGCATGGCTTCGTTATTGTGAAGCGTTGTATCAGTTAACGGTCTTTTCAGTAACGACCGAACCGTCCGACATCGTGGCTCTGCGGATGCATATCCTCTGTGTGGGAGTGTTTATATGCCGGCCGCTGAGATCGAAGTACTTTACTTTCACGGTCTCCGGATTTCCGGTGACGGCAGTGGTCTCTACGCCGGCGGGTATTGCATTGAGTTTGAGGCGGAGCGCGTCGATGTCATTGTTTGTAAGTGTGCCGTTGTCGATGAAGAATTTACGGATCCCTTCCGATACGCTCGGCACATCCTTGATATCTTCTACTCCGAGCAGCAGCTGGAAAGCGTACTGGAGGAGATGGTAGTCGCGGAATTCTTTGACGCCCATACGGTTGGTGAGCTGGTAGTCGGCGGCGATTGCTTCCCATTCGGAACCGCAGAGGGCAGCCAGAGTGGCGCAGAACACACCTGTGCGGTCGGTGCCGAGGCGGCAGTGTATGAGGTAGGGTGCCTCGGTCTTATCGGAATTGATGAAGTCAACGACCTCTTTGATCCACTGTGAGAAACGGGTCCCGGTGGGATTGTAGTACACTTCGTT
>URZG01000190.1 GCA_900552325.1 uncultured Porphyromonadaceae bacterium
GGCGGCGAGGAGACGCCCCGAGAGGGGTTCGCCGAAACCACCGAGAACTTTCAGCACCTCGCAGGCCTGGAGGCTCCCGATGGCTCCCGGCACGGCGCCGAGCACGCCTCCCGCCGAGGGTCTGCGGGCGCATAGCTCCGTGCGGTCGGGGTAGAGGTCGTCGAAGCAGTGGCCGGAGTCGGGGAGGAAGGTTGTCACTCTCCCCTCGAAGGCACCGATTGATCCGTGGACCCACGGTGTCCGCGTCTCGCGGCAGGTGTCGGCGATGAGGTAGCGGGTGGCGAAGTTGTCGCAGCAGTCCACCACGATGTCGTAGGCGGCGATAAGCTCGCGGGCATTGTCGGGGGTGAGGCCTCGGGTGTGGAGGTCGCACCGCAGGTCGGAGCGCAGCTCGGCGAGGCGCCCGGCGGCACATTCCACCTTGGACTTGCCGGTATCCGACTCCTTATATAATATCTGGCGCTGGAGGTTGGAGAGCGATATTGTGTCAGTGTCGCACAGCCCGAGGCGCCCGACCCCCGCGGCGGCGAGGTAGAGCGCCACCGGGGAGCCGAGACCTCCTGCGCCGACGATAAGTGCCGACGACGCAAGGAGTCGCCGTTGCCCTTCGGGGCCGACCTCGGGGAGCATGGTCTGTCGTGAATAACGCTCCATCAGTCGAATACTTTGTCCCAGTCTTTCCATACTGCCTCGTAGCCTTTGGCGCGGATAGCCGCGGCCACTTCGTGAGGTGTGCGCTCGTCGCTGACTGCGAACTGCTCGAGCGACTGCGGGTAGACGCGGTAGCCCCCCGGATCGGTCTTGGAGCCGGCGCTCATGGAGGTGGCTCCGAGGGTGAGTATGTTGTCGCGGAAGTCGGGACGCTCGCGGGTGGAGAAGGAGAGGTCCACGTCGTGGTCGAAGATGCGGAAGGCGAAGGTGAGCTGCGCCAGCTCGCGGTCGGACATCACCACATTGGGCTGGAAACCGCCGGCGGCGGGACGCATGCGGGGGAAGTTGACGCTGAACCTTGTGCGCCAGTATTTTTTACGGAGATAAGATAGGTGGCGCGCCATCATCGTCACGTCGGTGCGCCAGTCCTCCAGGCCGATGAGCACCCCCATGCCGATCTTGTGCACTCCGGCCTGCCCCATACGGTCGAAGCCGTTGAGGCGCCACTCGAAGTTGGATTTCATCCCGGCGGGGTGGTATTTCTTGTAGTTCTCGCGGTTGTAGGTTTCCTGAAAGCACACCACGCCGTTCAGTCCCGAGTGGGTAAGCCGCTCATACTCTTCGGCTTTGAGGGGCATCACCTCGATGGTGAGGTTGTTGAACCAGGGACGGCAGGTGCGGAGGGCGGTCTCAATGTATTCCACTCCGGCCACCTTGGGATTCTCGCCCGTGACGAGCAGCAGGTTCTCGAACGGCGCCAGTTCGCGGATGGCCTTGCACTCCTCCTCAATCTGAGCGGGGGTAAGTACCACGCGGTCAAAGAGGTTGTGGCGGTTGAATCCGCAGTACACGCACGAGTTGGTGCACGAGTTGGTGATGTACATGGGTATGTACATGGAGATCGTTTTGCCGAAGCGTTCCTGCGTGTAGTGGCGGCTGAGGGCGGCCATCTCCTCCAGGCTCGAGGCTGCGGCGGGTGAGACGAGGGCCATGAAGTCTTCGTCGGTGAGGCGTTTCTTGCGGAGTGCGCGGTCCACATCGGCCACCGTTTTGGCCATGATGGCCTCCGTTGTCTGTCGCCAGTCGTATTTCTCTAATTCCTCAGAAAACATTGTCAGTCAAGAAATGAAGTTAACGGACTGCTTGCCACTGCCACCGACGAGCGGCCTCCGAGTCCTGCCTCGTAGGCTTCGCGCCCGGCTTCGACCCCTTTGGCAAAGGCGCGTGCCATGGCCACCGGATCGCCTGCCACGGCTATGGCGGTGTTGACCAGCACTGCGTCGGCACCCATCTCCATTGCCTCGGCGGCATGGGATGGGGCTCCGATTCCGGCGTCGACGATCACGGGCACGTTGCTGTGTTCGATGATGATTTCCAGCATGTCGCGGGTCAGGAGGCCGTTATTGGTGCCTATGGGGGCGCCGAGAGGCATCACTGCGGCGGTACCTACCTCTTCGAGGCGCTTGCAGAGCACCGGGTCGGCCTGGATATAAGGGAGCACGATGAACCCCATCTTCGCCAGCTGTTCGGTTGCCTTGAGGGTTTCGATAGGGTCGGGGAGGAGGTGACGCGGATCGGGATGTATCTCCAGTTTGATGAAGTCGGTGCCGAAAGCCTCGCGCGCTAACTGGGCGGCGAGAACCGCCTCCTCAGCCGGAGGTATTTGGCAGGAGCTGCACTCCGGGGCGGAGTATGTGGCGCAGCATGTCGTCTTCGCGGTTGTCGGTGTCGATACGTTTGAGCGCCACCGTCACCATCTGCGAGCCGGAGGCGATGATGGCGTCGCGCATCATCTCGTTGGAGCTGAATTTGCCGGTCCCAACGAACAGACGGCTTGAAAAAGCGCGTCCTCCTATTTTCAGTTCTTCCATTTATCGAGAGTTGTGATTATTTGTTGTGTAGTCTTTTCAGGGGAGGGGGAGTTCAGGATCAGACCGCTCACGGCCACGCCATGTACTCCGGTGCCCATTATTACGGGGATGTCGTCGGTGAGTATGCCGCCGATGGCGGTGACGGGTAGTGTGATTCCCTCTGCGCGGCACCGGGTCATTATATCGCGGTACCCCTCCGGGCCGAGCACCGGGCTGAGATTTTTCTTCGTAGTGGTGAAGCGGAAGGGCCCGAGGCCGATATAATCGGCGCCGGCACGGTAGGCGCTCTGGATGTCGTCGAAAGTGTTGGCTGTGGCGCCGATGATGAAACCGGCGCCGAGGCGGCGCCTGGCCTCGTCGACAGGCATGTCGTTCTTGCCGAGGTGTACGCCGTCGGCGCCGAGTTCGGCGGCAGCCTCCACGCGGTCGTCCACGATGAATGTGGCTCCGTAGCGGCGGCAGAGTGCGAGTGCCCGGCGCCCGGCGTCAAGGTATTCCTCGTCAGATGCATCCTTCATGCGCAACTGCACCCAGCGGACACCTCCGCGCAGGGCATCTTCAAGTCCGTCGAGCTTATTTGTTATGAATTGTAATCTGAAATTTTTCACAGATTGCAGACTTTAATTTGATGTTTGATTTGTGTAGTCGCTCCATGCGGCACCTAACATCGCGGCGCCTCCGAAGCCCGTCTTATGCAGTTCGGCGAGCCGTTCCGGAGTGACGCCGCCGAGGGCCATTACTTTTTCGCCGAGGAGTCCCGACGCGGCAAGCTCACCGAGGGTGAACGCTGCTCGGTAACCGGTTTTGGAGATGCTGTCGTACACCGGGCTGAGGAAGAGGTAGTCCACGGTGTCGGCATAGCGGCTCACCTCTTCGAGGGAGTGGCAACTGCGGCTCAGGATGCCGGTGAAACCGTCTGGCGGTTCGGGATTGCGGCCGTTGAGATGCACCCCTCCGACGAGTCCCTGTATGGCCAGATGATGACAGTCGTGGAGCGAGAGGCGAGGGCGCAGGTCGGCGGGAATTTCGCGCAGGAGGCGCTCCACTTCGTCGGAGCGGGCACCGGGCTTGCGGATGTGCACGCGGCTGAATCCGCGCGCGGCAAGCAGTTCGGTGATGGCTTGCGCCTCCCCCTGCCAAAAATTGGGAGTGGTGACCGCTATCAGCCTCATCCCCCGCATACGGCTGCGATTACCAGCACTTTGTCTCCCTCGTTTAGAGGTGTGCTATCCCAGGCGGCTTTACTCACCACCTTGTTGTTTACGGCCACGGCTATGCCTGTGGGGGAGACCTCTTTAAATTCAAGCAGGTCGGCCACGGTGGTTGTTCCGGCCGGCAGTTCTATTTCCTTACTGTTGAAAAAAACATTCATGGTCTTATAATCTTGCGCAGGGGCGGGATTATAAAACCATGAACTGTAAAATCTTATCCGGGAGCAATTCCTTTCGTCGGTACTGGCCGCATCAAGTTCATAGGGTATAATCTCAGCCGCGGCCTCCATAGATGGCGCGGCACCCCTTTTGCTGTTAACTTCCGCAAAGATAGCGAAAAATTCCGAGATACCTAAAATATGGGCGTCGAAAGATTATTCTGCATCGCCGCTTTATATCGGTTAGCAGATCATAAATTGTGACACATAAGCGCCGTCGGCGCTAAGCCGCAACGTTTGTTCTGCTTTTAATGGAGCGATCAAGAAGTGATGAGCCGTTGTTTTTTCTTGCGTTTGTGAGTGACTACGTGGATGATGGCCAGGAGCGCCATCAGGAAGCCGATTTTGCCGTGGATAGCGCCGAGGTGCGAATGGACGGGAGTAGTGAGCCAGATGGCTGTTGCCGCCAGTCCGCTGACGGTTGTCAGGAGGAACACCCACCACAGAATCCGCGTGACGGTATTCCGGTTGCGGGCGAAACGTGCGAACCAGTTATCGGTCCTGTAGTGGAGGTAGATGTGGTAGAGCGACAGTGCAGTCAGCGCCACACCTAATATAATATGTACCCAAACCGACCATGCGCAGCGGCCTGATGTGGCCTCGAGCTGAATCCCCGACGCCAGTATCAACAGTAGGGTAAGTCCCAGCGACCTGTTGCAGCGTTTCAGTCTCGCCGCTGTGGTTATCTTGGCCCCTTTATTTTTCATCATAATAACGTTAAATTTCCGGTTGTAAAATT
>URZG01000191.1 GCA_900552325.1 uncultured Porphyromonadaceae bacterium
CCCGCCGGCATTACAAATCCCTGGCTTATTACCAGAAAGTCGGGCGCTATGTCGTTCGGCTGCATGAGTGCCCCTTTGCCGAGCACTAAATATCGCGATTTTCCAATCGTCCATTCCCGGCCGGAGCATCGTAGCGATTCTGTGGCAAGACCGTCGTATGCCATTCTTACGGTATCCACCCCGCGTGTTCTGAGATAATCGGCCGCAGTATAGGGTACGGTCCGTTTTATGAAGTCCGCTGAACCTCCCGACGCGTCGGTGAAAATGTAGGCGGTGTTTCCTTCACGTGCGAGAATCACTGTGGCATAACGGTTGCCGGCGGGATACGCCTCGAACGCCGGATATGCGGGCAAGCCGGTAAGAAACACAGCGAAAACCAGCAGCAGCAGACCGTTGACCGCAAAAGCGACGCGCCGTTTCTTCATCGCGAGCCAGAACGATATAAGCGCTATATAATACGGGAGCAAAGCCCAGGGAGTGAATATTATCCCGTCGATTTCTCCGGCGCCCGCGTTGCTCAGGGTATGGGCCATGCCGGCACACAGGCCGAAAACAGAATTCGTCGCCTCTGCGAAAATTCCGGTCCCGCCGGAGATTGTCGCCAGAATCCCCCCGGCCATGAACAGCGGCAGCAGCACTGCCATGACGATATTGGAAATGAGAAAATTAGAGGGGAAGGTGTGGAAATACCAGGCGGCGAGAGGGGCGGTAGCTACCACGGCGCTCAACGAGAGTGCCACCCACTGTGCCGGCACACGAAGCCATGCGCGGCGTATACTGGACGCAGGCCACGCGAACATCAGAATACCGGCAACGGCAAGGAAAGTGAGCTGGAATCCGATGGAGAATATATCGTAAGGACGGAATAGAAGGATCAGCAATGCCGCAGCACACAATGAGTTGAACGGTACGGTGTTGCGTCGGAAAATATGAGCTCCCATAATCATCGATGCCATTATGACAGCCCTTACCACCGACGGCGCCATCCCGGTGAAAAGTGCGTAGCCCCATAACAAGGTTATTGTAAGTGCGCTTTGCCAATGGCGGAGTCCGACGAGTCGCAGCGGGAAAAAGATGAGCGACACGATAAAGGCGATGATTGCTATATGGGTGCCGCTGAGAGCCAGCACATGAGCCAGCCCGGCTCCACGGAAATCTTTCTGAAGGTCGGGATCAAGAAATCTTCGGTCGCCGGTCACAAGAGCTGCGGTGAGTTCGGCGCAGCCTGGCGACAGGCCGGAGGCGAGTATGGCGTCGGAAACACGGAAACGCCATTGTTCCATGCGGGTATCCGTTCCGGGGGAATATCCGGTTATGTAGAAGTCGTCTGCATGTATATCCGGAGCGATGGCGGCCACACGGTTGCGGAGACACCACCCCTCAATATCGGTTACGGACGGGAGGCGCCCTGCGGCCTCCTTCGGCGACTGAAGCATGGCGCGGAATCGTATCATATCGCCGGGAGATACAGGGGGCGTGGCTGATTCCAGACAGACACGGGCACGGAACGGTCTGACCGGGAATCCTCCGACGGAATCGACGCGCACCGTGAGGTACTGCGACACATCTACACATTTTACTTCCGACACTCTTCCGGAGAAGAGGCATTCCCGCGCCGAGAATGTTGCGAAATCAGGCTGCGGCGGCTTGCTCAGGCCGCCCGATATGGCTCCTGACGCGAAGACAAGCAGCAACGCGCCCATGCCTCTTGCATGCATGATTATGGCGGCGACCGCTCCTGCAGCGCCGCCGCCGGCTATCCATCCGAAATTTATATCGGCAAACACGGCCGCCAGGATTCCCGCAGCAAGCGCTCCCAGCGGGAGCAGCAGCGGTACAGCCGGCAGCCGTGTTTCCATAACAGTATTCAGTCGATCCTGCGGTTACAGGAAGAGGGAAGCCACATATTTCGACAGTGCCCATCCGCCGGCAATAAGCCAGATATAGAGCAGGAAAGCGAGTATGAATGGCTTCGGACCGGCTTTCTTGAACTTGTCGATGCTCGTCTCAGCGCCGAGAGCGACCATGGCCATAGTGAGGAGGAAGGTGTCGATGTAGTTGATCACATTGATGGCTTCGGCCGGGAGCAGGTTGAAGGAGTTGAAGCCTATGACAACCAGGAAGCCGAGGGCGAACCAGGGTATCGAGACTTTGCCTTGTGCTCCTCCGGTCTTGTTGCCGCGACGGGCCTGCACTGCCACCCAGTAGCCGAGTATCAGCAGTACCGGCACCAGCAGCATGACTCTGATCATCTTCACTATTATGGCCACGTTGGAGATCTCTTCACCCATTGCGTTGCCGGCACCTACGGCATGAGCCACTTCGTGGAGGGTAGAGCCGGCGAAGATACCCATTTCGTCAGGGGTGAGCTGAAGTATGCCCGCACGGTAGGCGATAGGGTAGAGGAACATCGAGACGGTTCCGAAAATCACCACAGTGGCTACGGCTACGGCGGTCTTGTAGGGTTTGGTCTGGATGGTGGATTCGGCTCCGAGCACAGCCGCGGCTCCGCAGATACCGCTTCCGATTGAAGTGAGAAGAGCTATCTCCTTATCCATTTTAAGGAGTTTGCCCAGATATACGCCCCCTATGATGGTGACCGCCACCACGACGGCGTCGACCAGTATGCCGGCCACACCCACATTGAGCACATCCTGGAATGTCAGACGGAAGCCGTAGAGGATAATACCAAGGCGCAGAAGTTTCTTTGAACAGAACTGGATTCCTGGCACCCACGTGGCCGGAAGATGGTTGCGGAGGCTGTTGGCATAAAGCATACCCAGAATGATACCTATGATCATCGGGCTGAATGAAAGTTCCTTGAATATATCAGCCTCGCCGATATAGAAAGCTGCGCAGGAGAACAGTCCGATAAGGAGTACTCCGTGCAGCATGCTGCTTCTTTTCTCAGTAAACATAGATCGATAGTTTACGCCGTCTTCATCATCATCGTCACGGCGTTGTTGTTCTTAAAAATTCCTATTGTCAGGATAAAAACATCAGGATACGGCTATTTATTGTGCTCCGGTGGCAAAAAAATGTTATTATGCCGGCCGGTTCCATATGTCCCATGAAACGAACGCCTGGAGAAGCAGCATCTCCAGCCCGTTTTTCGTCACGGCGCCATGTTCGGAGGCGCGGCGCATGAAAAGTGTCACGTCGGGATTGTACAACAGGTCGTAGCACAGGAAATCGCTGTTCATGCAGTCGTAGGGAATGTCGGGACATTCGTCCATGTGTGGATACATTCCCAGCGGAGTGGTGTTGACTATCACATTGTTCTGAGCCATGATTTCCGGAGTTATATCGGCGTAGGTGAGATCCCCTTTACCCGGCGTGCGCGATACCAGCAGGGGCTTGATGCCGAGTTGTTCCAGACCTACACAGACTGCTTTGGAGGCACCTCCGGTTCCCAGCACAAGAGCACCTTTGTTGCACGGACGCAGTAGCGGCCTGATGGAGTCGGTGAACCCTACAACATCGCTGTTGTAGCCTGTCAGGCGGAATGAGTTCGCGCTTTTGCCGGGGGTAATCTTTATCACATTTACGGCTCCGATACGTCGTGCCAGCGGGTCAAGATTGTCAAGATATGGGATGACCTGCTCTTTGTAGGGAATTGTGACGTTGAGTCCTGACAGATTTGATGTTTCGGCGATCACTTCCATAAGGTCGCCGATGTCGGGGATCTCGAAGTTCACATAACGTGCGTTGATCCCCTCCGCCTTGAATTTCCTGTTGAAAAAATCAATCGAGAAGGAATGGGTAAGCGGGTAGCCGATAAGGCCATAGGTTTTAGCGTGGAGTTCGTCGAAGGGCATACGAAATGTTTGATTGGCAGCGGTGAAAAGCCGTTGCTGGAGTGAACGTGTCTTGTCGGCGGCAAATTTACGTTTTTTTCTTTAATAAATAGTGTGTAATCCGATTGAAAATTGAAAACAAGTTTGTACCTTTGTAGCTGCTAAATCATTATTTCCCCGAAAATGAAGTATATCGGAGCCCATGTATCTACTTCAGGAGGAATCGCCTCCACCCCGGTCATAGCCGCTCAGACGGGTATGACGGCGTTCGCGCTGTTTACCCGCAACCCCTCGCGGTGGAAGGCGCCTAAGATTTCCGACAAGGATGCCGAGGCTTTCCGGGCCAACTGCGAGGAACTCGGTTTCGCTCCGGAGGTGATTCTGCCGCATGACAGTTTCCTGATCAACCTCGGCTCGGGGGATGCCGCCAAACTTGAGCTTTCGCGCGCCGCCTTTCTCGATGAGATGCAGCGGTGCGCCCAACTCGGGCTTACGATGCTCAACTTTCATCCGGGAGCACACATGAACCTGATGTCGGAAGAGGAGTGTCTCGCCCGGATTTCCGAATCGGTGAACAGGACACTTGAGCAGACTCAGGGCGTTACCGCCGTCATAGAATCCACTGCCGGACAGGGCTCCAATCTCGGTTTCAGGTTCGAGCATCTGGCGGATATCATTGACCGTATCGAGGATAAATCGCGTGTCGGAGTATGTGTTGACACGTGTCATACATTCGCTGCCGGGTATGATTTCAGTACTCCTGAAGGCTATGATGCCGTATGGAACGAGTTCGATCGTGTCATCGGTTTCGGATACCTCCGCGGCATGCATCTCAACGATTCGAAGAAAGGTCTTGGCTCGCGGGTTGACCGTCACGCCCCGA
>URZG01000192.1 GCA_900552325.1 uncultured Porphyromonadaceae bacterium
AGGCTTCATGACCTCGTTAAGGACCTCCGCGACAACCACCGGTTCGATTATCTGATCACCATCGTGGGTATGGACTGGAAGACGTCGCTGGGCTGCATATATTATCTTACTTCCAGCGAATCCACCGAGGTGATCGCTGTGAAGACCTCCACCGACGACCGCGACAAGCCGATGCTTCCGTCCGTCGCCGACCTCTACCGCATCGCCGAGTTTTACGAGCGCGAGGTCTACGATTTCTTCGGCATCATCTTCGTGGGCAACCCCGACATGCGCCGTCTCTTCCTGAGCATCGACTGGAAAGGTTACCCGCTGCGCAAGGATTACGACGCCGATCCGGCCCTCAATCCCGTTACCGTGGAGGCCGAACGCCAGTCGGACTTCACCGACCAGTGGGTACGTACCGAATCGGGCGAGGTAAAGTGCAACCAGCGCCGTATCTTCGCCGAGGATGACTTCGTGGTCAACATCGGTCCGCAGCACCCCGCCACACACGGTGTGCTCCGTTTCCGCACTGCCGTCGACGGCGAGATGATCAAGAAGATCGACGTCTACATGGGTTATATCCACCGCGGCGTGGAGAAACTCTGCGAGGATCTCTCATACATGCAGACCCTCCATTTCATGGACCGTCTGGACTATTTCTCGGCCCACAACTACCACCACGGCCTCTGTCTCTGCATCGAGAAAGCCACCGGCATAGAGGTGCCCCGTCGCGCCCAGGTGATCCGCGTGATGATGGACGAGCTTTCGCGTATCGCATCGCACTGCCTCTTCCTCGGAACGTTCTGTATGGACCTCGGCGCCACCACGATGCTGTTCTATACCCTGCGTGTACGCGAGCAGATTCTCGATATCATGGAGCGCACCTGCGGCGCCCGCATGACTTTCAACTACGACTGCATCGGCGGTGTGATGGCCGACCTCGACGAGAATTTCGTCAAGGACGTTAAGGAACTTCTGGCCGTGATACCCTCCAACGTCAAGGAATACAACAAGATATTCACCGGCAACGTCATCGCCAAAGGCCGTATGGAAGGCGTAGGCGTACTCTCGCACGAGGATGCCGTTTCATACGGTATTACCGGTCCTTCTGGACGTGCCTCGGGCTGGGCGTGCGATGTGCGCAAGACCCACCCCTACGCCATCTATTCCGAACTGAAGTTCGAGCAGGTGATCCGTCACGAAGGCGACTCCATGGCCCGTTTCAAGAACCGTATCGACGAGATTCTCCAGAGCGCCGACATCCTCCAGCAGCTTGTCGACAATATTCCCGAAGGTGAATACTGCGCCAAGGTGCCCAAGGTGCTCAAGCTGCCCCAGGGAAGCTGGTTCCAGCTCGTTGAGGGTTGCCGCGGCGTTTTCGGCGTCTACATCGAGAGCGACGGCACTGCCAAGCCTTACCGCCTGAAGCTGGCCACCCCCTCCATGCCTGCGGCATGCGTGGTCGACCACATCACCCGCGGACAGAAGATCGCCGACCTCATCACCATCGGCGGCTCGATGGACTATATCGTGCCCGACATGGACCGATGACCGGCGCCCATACATAATCAGTCAGTAAACTAAAAACCAATCATAGAAATCCCACCTCAACAATGGGTAACGAACAGATTACAATTGACAACTTCGGCTCCTGGACCGCCGCGCTGGACACGATGCTCAACAGCTACATGCCCTCATGGTGCGCCACACTCCTGGAGTGCGTGCTCGTAGGCGTAGGGCTGCTGCTGGTATATGCCGTCCTGGCGTTGTTCTATATCCTTTATGAGCGCAAGATCTGCGCCTGGTTCCAGTGCCGTCTCGGCCCGAACCGTGTAGGCCCCTGGGGTCTTTTCCAGGCTTTCGCCGATATGTTCAAGATGCTCATCAAGGAGATTATCGAGCTCAAGAATATCGACCGCTTCCTCTTCGCGCTGGCTCCCTATCTGGTGATCATCGCGTCGATGCTCTGCTTCGCCGTGCTCCCCTGGGGCAACGGTCTGCAGATCCTCAACTTCAACATCGGTATCTTCTTCCTGATCGCATGTTCCTCGATCGGCGTGCTCGGCATCCTGCTGGCCGGCTGGTCTTCCAACAACAAGTTCACGCTCATCGGCGCCCTCCGTTCGGGTGCGCAGATGGTCAGCTACGAGCTTTCGGTGGGTCTCTCCATCCTCACGATGGTGGCTTTCGCCGGTACGATGGATGTGGAGGAGATCGTGATGGCGCAGAAGGACCACTGGTTTATCCTCTCGGCCCATGTGCCCGCCATCATCGCTTTCGTGATATACCTCATCGCCGGTACCGCCGAGACCAACCGTGGCCCGTTCGACCTTCCCGAGGCTGAGTCGGAGCTTACCGCCGGTTATCATACGGAGTACTCCGGTATCCATTTCGGTTACTTCTATCTGGCCGAGTACCTCAACCTTTTCATCGTGTCGGGTGTGGCAGCGCTGATGTTCTTCGGCGGCTGGATGCCCTTCCAGATCGACGGCTTCGACGGTTTCAACCAGATAATGGGCTACATCCCCTCGGTGGTATGGTTCCTCATCAAGGCGTTCGCCATCTCGTTCGTCATCATCTGGTTCAAGTGGACTTTCCCCCGTCTGCGCATCGACCAGCTCCTGAAGCTGGAGTGGAAGTACCTCCTCCCCATCAACCTGTTCAACCTGGTGCTGATGGTGATAATCGTGATGAACGGCTGGTACATCGGCGCCAACTGACGCCCGCTCAGGCCCGACAACGACAACATTGCCTCTCAATCCTTTAAAATCCAGAACAACTCTGTAACTCCAAAATATAATGAGCGATAATTTCGGAAAAATTGCCCAGGTGATCGGCCCCGTGGTCGACGTGATTTTTGATGGCGGCGAAAACATCCTCCCCCCCATCTACACAGCCCTCAAGGTTGACCGCCCCGACGGGTCGATGCTCATCCTTGAAGTTGAACAGCATATCGGCGAGGACACCGTGCGCTGCGTGGCCATGGAATCGACCGACGGTCTGCAGCGCGGCATGCGTGTGGACTCTCTCGACCGCCCTATCGCCGTTCCTACCGGCGACCAGGTGAAGGGACGCCTCCTCAATGTTGTGGGCGAGGCCATCGACCACCTTCCCAAGCTTGACCGCAAGGAGCTGCGCCCGATCCACCAGCCTGCGCCCGAATTCGAGGATCTCACCATCGGTACCGAGATTCTCTACACCGGTATCAAGGTGATCGACCTTCTCGAACCTTACTCGAAAGGTGGCAAGATCGGTCTGTTCGGCGGTGCCGGCGTGGGCAAGACGGTGCTCATTATGGAGCTTATCAACAATATCGCTAAGGGACACAACGGTTTCTCCGTATTCACCGGCGTGGGTGAGCGTACCCGCGAGGGTAACGACCTCCTCCGCGAGATGATCGAGTCGGGCGTAATGCGCTACGGCAAGAAATTCGAGGAAGGTATGGAGAAAGGGGAGTGGAATCTTGCCGATGTGGATATGTCGGAGGTCGCCAAGTCGCAGGCCGCACTGGTGTTCGGCCAGATGAACGAGCCCCCGGGCGCACGTCTGCGTGTGGCCCTGACCGGTCTTACCGTGGCCGAGCAGTTCCGCGACCAGGACGGCGGCGGCAAGGATATCCTTCTGTTCATCGACAACATCTTCCGTTTCACCCAGGCTGGTTCCGAGGTGTCGGCTCTTCTGGGCCGTATGCCTTCAGCCGTAGGTTATCAGCCTACACTGGCATCGGAGATGGGTACTCTTCAGGAACGTATCACATCGACCAAAAACGGTTCGATTACCTCCGTGCAGGCTATCTATGTGCCTGCCGACGACCTTACCGACCCGGCGCCTGCCACGACATTCTCGTTCCTCGACGCCACCACGGTGCTTTCGCGTAAGATCTCCGAGCTCGGTATCTACCCCGCCGTAGACCCGCTGGAATCCACCTCGCGTATCCTTGACCCCAACATTATCGGCGAGGAGCACTACAACACAGCCCAGGCCGTGAAGCAGCTTCTCCAGAAATACAACGAGCTTCAGGATATCATCGCCATCCTCGGTGTCGACGAGCTCTCCGACGAGGATAAGCTCGTGGTGTCGCGCGCACGCCGCGCCCAGCGTTTCCTCTCGCAGCCTTTCAATGTGGCCGAGCAGTTCACCGGTCTCCCCGGCGTGATGGTGCCCCTGTCGGAGACCATCCGCGGCTTCAAGATGATCCTTTCGGGCGAGATGGACGAATATCCCGAGCAGGCGTTCCTCAACGTGGGTACGATCGATGACGCCATCGCCAAGGGCAAGAAGATGCTCGCCGAAGTGAAATAAGTTGACCCCAAAAAGATAATCCACCCGTTTACCTCACTCACAGACTATGGTTCTAAAGATTATATCGGCTGAAAAAGTCATGTTCCAGGGCGATGCCGCCTCGGTGACGCTTCCCGGCGAAATGGGACTCTTCACCGTGCTGCCGCGTCATGCCTCGCTGGTGTCAACCCTGGTGCCCGGTAAAATCAGCTACGCCCTTCCCTCGGGTGAACGCGAGGAACTTTCAGTGGAAGGGGGGATTGTCGACGTCGACAACGACGTTGTTTCGGTCTGCATCTATTAACCCGATCCGTCACTGACGCAAACCATTGAATTGAGATGAAAAAACTCCTCTTCATATTAACCCTACTGACTGGCTGTGTGCTCGG
>URZG01000193.1 GCA_900552325.1 uncultured Porphyromonadaceae bacterium
TCGAACCTCTTGCCTCTCGCCTCTTGCCTCTCGCCTCTTGCCTCTTGCCTCTCGCCTCTTACCGCAGGGCGATGAGGCCGGTGGAGTCGAAGCGCGGGAGGGCCATCAGCTGGAGGTCGGCGCGCATGGCGTAGGGGGAGCCGGAGCCGTCGCCCACGGTCAGGCCGGCGTCATGGAGGGCCTGCTCCACGGCGTGGAGCGCCAGGGCCGGGGTGTTGTTGTCCTTGCTCAGGTGGCAGAGGAACACATGGCGCAGGTGCGGCGAGGCGATGGCGGCGAGGTAGGCCGCGGTGACGTCGTTGCAGAGGTGGCCGTTGGCCGAGCGGATGCGCGCCTTGAGGTATTCGGGATAGGCGCCGGCGGCCAGCATGCCGTCGTCGTAATTTGCCTCGATCACCAGATAGTTGGCCTGACGGAGATAGAAGTCGGCGCGCTCGGTGACGGCGCCCAGATCGGTGGCCACCCCTACGGCGTGGCGCCCGCGGCGCAGAAAGAAGCCGGCGTTGTCGGTGCCGTCGTGCGGCACCTCGAAAGCCGTCACCTCGAAGCCCCCTACCGTGAAGGGATGCTCCTTATATATAGGGTGGTGATAGTCCTTTATCCGGCGCGAGATGTTGTGGCGGCGCAGCATGCCGTTGAGCACTTTGGGCGTGCAGTAGATGCCGATGTGGGGGCGCTTGCGCACCAGGGGGTAGATGAACCGCACGTGGTCGGAATGGTCGTGGGTCAGGAGTATGCCGCGTATGGAGCTCATGGCGATGCCGTAGCGGCGCAGCTCGGCCTCCACATCGTCGGCGGCCACACCGGCGTCGATCAGTATACCGTTGGCCTGGTCGCCGAGATAGGCGCAGTTGCCCGACGAACCGGAACCGAACGATATGAAGTTCAGGCGGTCTACCGGGGCGGGAGCCTCCAGCGGCGTGAGGTCGTCGCCGTCGGCGAAGATTGTGTCGGGACGCCGGCGCCGGCGCGCCTCCACGCGGAACCGCGCCGCGGCCTCCTCGATTTCAGGGAGCGGAGGGATGGCGCCCGGAGTGCCTTCGTTCGGAAAAAGCGGCGACACGGAGGAGCCGGCGCCGGCAAGGTGTGCCGGCGGATCAAAATCATCAAACAGTCCGGGTTGCATGAAACTGTTGTATGTCGGGCGTTTCTTGTTCCGTGCCATATCCGTGAAAGTGGGGCTACTGCCCCAGGAGGAATATCGTAGGTATCTTGTCGTAATCGTAAGAGGCCTTGGCCCACTGCGCCAGGGTGTGCGTGACGATACTCTCGCGCGGCCCGGTGATGTCGGAGGCCACACAGAGTTTCAGCGTGCCCGGGAGGGCGCGGCACAGCTCGGGGATGAGGCGGTTGTTGCGGTAGGGGGTCTCGATGAAGATCTGCGTCTGCCCCATGCGGCGTATGCACCCCTCCATGTCGCGCAGGCGCCGCTGCCTCGCCGCAGCGTCGACGGGGAGATAGCCCGCGAAGGCGAAACACTGGCCATTGAAGCCCGAAGCCATCAGCGCCAGGAGCAGCGACGACGGCCCCACCATCGGCACCACCCGGTAACCGCGGCTCTGGGCCACAGCCACGGCGTCGGCCCCCGGATCGGCCACGGCGGGGCATCCCGCCTCCGAGATCACCCCCATATCGTGCCCCTGCTCAAGGGGAGCGAGCATGGCCGGCACGTCGGCGGCACGCGAATGTTCGTCCAGAACCGTGAACGAACTCTCGTCGATAGGGAACGCGGGGTGCACCTTACGCAGAAAACGGCGCGCCGAGCGCACATTCTCCACTATGAAATGGCGCAACGAGGCTATGCGCCCTATCTCGGCGGCGGTGAGGCAGTCGGCGGGTGCGGCGCCGTCGCTGAGCGGCACAGGAAGCAGATAAAGGGTACCGGCAGATGGTTTCATATCACAAAATTACAAAATTCCCGCAAACCGCCCTCATCTCTCCCCTATTTTTCTATCGGGAACTCCTGCCGCCAGATTCCGGGCCAACTCATTGCAGGCCATCGCCACCCTGCGCGTCATCACGGGTTTACGCGATATATATGATTCCGGGGCTACGAGCAGCAGCCGTCCCCGGCTGCAAAGTTCAAAATATCTGCCGGAAGGCTTAAACCTCGGAGGGAATCCATTATCAACAATCACAATAAGGGATGCGCCGCCGGCTATCCCCATATCACGTATCTCCCGTTCGGAATTGCTTATGAAAGGTGAGATAAGCACTCCTCCGCTACGTATTGTCTCTTGCCACAGGCGCCGGTGACGCTCCAGTTCGGCAGGGGTATAGCGGCTGCTGACACAAACAGCGGTTTTTACGGGATGATCAAGCAGGAAGATATTACCGTAAACAGAATAACTGTTATTTCCGACAGTCAGTCTGAGCGGTTTACTGAAAAACTCAGGATATGTTTTTCTTGCAAGATAACGATGCGGATTATCGGAGATATAATTGTAAAAGTTGTCCTTTTGCCCTTTACGGTAAACAATCTTGTCATTGAATCCTTTGGCGAAAAACGGTTTATTCAGGCACGTGGCATCATGGCTCCACCACAGACGCGAGCACTCCCCCTTGAATTTACCTGCCATCTCTCCCAGGGTAAGCTCCGACTTCTCTTTCACGAAAACCAAAAGATGTATATGGTCGGGCATTATCACGCTGTGCATAAGCGTAAGACATGGATACCGCCTGACCCATCGCCCCAAAGCTTCTACGACCACAATGCCCGGCGGAAGAAGTTCCACCCTCGGCACAGCCTTTCCATTTGCCGTCATGGCCGTAATTCTCGAGAGTTCCGGAGTGCACGCACTCTTGGTCATTGTAAGCATATATATGCATCTGGAACGATAATCATGCCAGGAAGCCCGTTGCAGGTAGTCAGGGTTCTTTCGGGAAAGGAGTGGAGCGGCTGTTTTCATGGTCATGGAATTTTAAGCCGCGGGCGCTGCCCGCTGCACTCAACCACCCGAATACGGAATAGTTGAGTGCAGGGAGCAACGCTCCCGGTGGATAAGGTGCCGGAACAATCCGCCGCCCGGGGGATCAGAGGAAGAGGCGGCGGAGGTCGTCGGCGCGGTCGGTGCGCTCCCAGGTGAAGAGGTCGACCTCCATGGTCTTGTCACCGTTGTAGGTGGAGCGGAAGGTCTTGGTGACGCGGCGCGGGGTGCGGCCTACGTGGCCGTAGGCGGCGGTCTCCTCGTAGATGGGCTGGCGCAGGCCGAGCTGCGATATTATCGCGGCGGGACGCAGGGGGAAGAGCCCCGACTCTACGATGCGGGCCGAGAGTTCGGCGTCGGAGATGGCCAGACGGGAGGTGCCGCGGGTGTCGATGTTGACGCTCACAGGGTCGGCCACGCCGATGGCGTAGGCGAGCTGCACCAGAGCCTCGTCGGCCAGGCCTGCGGCCACGATGTTCTTGGCGATATAGCGGGCGGCGTAGGCTGCCGAGCGGTCGACCTTCGAGGGGTCCTTGCCCGAGAAAGCGCCACCGCCATGGGCGCCGCGGCCACCGTAGGTGTCGACGATGATCTTGCGGCCGGTCAGACCGGTGTCGCCGTGGGGGCCGCCGATCACGAATTTGCCGGTGGGGTTGACGTGGAGGGTGTATTTGCCGTCCATCATCGGGCGGAGGTTCTCGGGGAGGGAGGCCTTCACGCGGGGGAGGAGTATCTGCTCCACGTCGCGGCGTATCACGGCCAGCATCTCCTCGTCGGCCTGAGCCTGGGTGCGCCCCTCGCCGGGACGGATGAACTCGTCGTGCTGGGTCGACACCACGATGGTGTCGATGCGCACCGGGCGGTTGCGGTCGTCATACTCCACCGTCACCTGGCTCTTGGAGTCAGGACGGAGGTAGGTCATCTCCAGCCCCTCGCGGCGTATGGTGGCCAGCTCCTTGACGATGGCGTGGCTCAGCGAGAGGGTCAGCGGGATATATTCGGGAGTCTCCGAGCATGCGTAGCCGAACATCATACCCTGATCGCCGGCGCCCTGCTCGGCAGGCTCCTGACGCACCACGCCGCGCGAGATGTCGGCCGACTGTTCGTGCACCGCCGAAAGGACGCCGCACGACTCACCGTCGAATTTCAGCTCCGAGTTGTCGTAGCCGATGCGGGTGATGACCCTGCGCGCCGTCTCGGGAATGTCGATATAGGCTTCGGAGGCGATCTCGCCCGCGATGACTACCTGGCCGGTGGTCACGAGCGTCTCGCAGGCCACACGGCACTGAGGGTCGTAGGCCAGCAGTTTGTCAAGAATGGCATCGGAAATCTGGTCGGCCACCTTGTCGGGATGTCCCTCGGAGACCGATTCTGACGTAAAAAGATAGTTCATGGTCTTTTTAGCATTTTTTCAAGTGGTTGCAAGCAATCAAATTTATCCACATGTGGCCCCGGGAGCTCACGCCGGCAGGACCGTCGACAGTATGTGATGCCCGCCGGGATTGCTATATATCCGGCAAAAGCGGTACAAAGTTACGAAGAGTTCCACGAAAAAATCCAACTTTTCAAAAAATTTCACCCCGCTTGATGTTATTTAAATAAAAATCCCTACCTTTGCCCCGCAAAGACAACCGCCACAACGCCCGGATGGCGGAATCGGTAGACGCGACGGTCTCAAACACCGTTGGAGCAATCC
>URZG01000194.1 GCA_900552325.1 uncultured Porphyromonadaceae bacterium
TAAGGTCGAAAGCCATCTCTACACGATAACAACCGTTGACAGGAGAAACCCCGCAGGTACCACCCATATATGACTGGCTGTAGGCATTTGTAAATTCACTGACGGAACGGTCAATTTCAGACGATGACACACCACTCGGGGTTTTCCAACCCGAGGCGAGGAATTTTTTCTGCCCCTCCACGAGATTCATGGAATATATCGGAGCGTCGGGTGATTCAAGGTCGTAAATCTCGATGAAGGCATCGACTGGGTCGGAGGTATCTGCCCACACCGAAACCACACCAAGTCCCTGAGAGAGCGAACCCGGACCACCATAAGAGGCATTGTTATCGGTTGGCTGGATAAAAGTCTTTAGGGTATTGTCGTTCTCGGTGAGTTCCTTGTATACGCCAATTCCATTATCGCCCTCGTTGCCTGATGACATAAACAGATGGACGCCCTCCTCACCGGCTATCTTGTTGAGCGCCTGAGTAAAGGAGTCAGTGCCGTCGTGCGGGCCGTCATCGTTGGCACCCCACGAAAGATTTATTACCTTGCTCATGGGCATAATCAGCGATACAGCGGAGCGCTCCGGTAAAGTTCGGGTCGTATCCCATACCCTGTGCGGCAGCGATGTCGGCACCGGTAGCGATACCCGAAAAATCGTTCCCGCTCTTCAGAGGCACATAGCTCGATGCAAGTGTACCGAGAGTGTGGCAGCCGTGGGTTTCGGAATAATCGCCGCCATATTTCGCGACATCATCTCCGATATAGGTGTCGTGCGAAGTGTCGTTGCTTGTGAAATTGAAGAATCGCGACACGCGCAGGTTGCCGTCGGCATCCTTGAAAGCGATATGGTTGGGATCAACACCGGCATCGAAAATACCGGCAATCACCCCTGTACCGTCGTAAGGCTGCGACAGCCCTTCGCCGGAACGGATCTTGTCTACTCCGGTTGCCTCACGGGCGATATTGTTGAGCAGTCGACGTTTTTTCCCAAGCTCGGCGTTCCGCACTCCATCGACAGACAAAGTGGCAGATACTGCATCAAGGGGCACATCGCATATCACAATATTGCCTTCCTGCTGAAGCACATTTACCCCGGCGGCTCTCAAGGCATCTACCGTCTGATCACCGTCAACGCGATAAAAAACACTTACCGAAGCCTTTGCAGGCACGCCGGTAGCGGAAAGAGCCTTGGCACCCTGCGCCTGCATATCGGCGAGACGCATGTGGTCAGCAAGGCTCAACTGAGTCTGAGCGGAAGCGCAAAAGCCTAAACCAGCGGCTGTTGCGAATAGCCAAATTTTCTTCATCCGTGTAAAATAAAATGTCCTTTCTGGGCCGGAATCCGACGCCGTGTTATGTTGTGGACTGTAAGCAATTCGGTTTTTATTTGTCTGTTGGCAAAGATACGCAAAAATTTATAAAAAAGATGCATAAAACGCTTTTTTTAGCATTTTATGCATCATTATGTTCTTCAACATAAAAATCCGGACTGTGACACGGATTTATCAACGTGCGGCGAACATGACCGGGGCGGCAGCCTCGCGATACGCCATCAGGCCGGCATCGGAGAGCTCGAAAGCCTGATACGAGCCGTCGGGCATGATCATGTTGACATGAGTGTCGTCGATGAAGCTCATGAACTTCACATTCTGATCGTCGGTTACAACGCTCCATGAACGGTCGGATTCGTTGAAGTCAAGGCGCACCACACTCTTGTCATTGAGCGATGTGATGGTGTATCCGTGACCGTCGCAGTCCACGAGATATTTGCCGTCCTTGCCGTCGATGATGCTCTTTCCCTGTGCGATAGGATTGGAACCGCTCCAGAACTCGATGGAGTTGAGCACGAGCACATCGGCCAGCGCGGTGACCTCATATACAGGTATCACCCAGAAGGCGAAGAACACCAGCTCGTTCACGAACTTGTTGCTCACCTGGTTGTTCCATGTCAGAAGTTTGTTGGTGAGGGCAAAAGAACCGATGCAGGAGGTCAGCATCGAACCGGCGAGGATAGCGGCCACGGCCACCGGAATGTAACGCTTTTTCATAATGTGTAGATATTGTTTCTTACTTTTAGAAGGTCAGAATGATGGAAATTGTTCGTAAAAATTTATGAAAAAAAGAATTGAATCAACGTATCACGCGGGAATGGGAATCCTGGCGCTTGCACGGGAAAAGAAATCCATTACTTTCCGCACATATTCAACAGTCTGGCGCCCTCGGAAATAGCCGGTGCGACACACGGGATCGGAGTAATACTCCGGATTCGATTTCCACATCAGGGCCGTCTCCACGTTCCCTTCCCATACGGCGGGGTTCTTGCCATACTTGCGGGCAAGCTCGATGGCATCGTAGATATGGCCGATACCCGAGTTATATGCCGCAAGGCAGAACTTCCGCCGCTCCTGAGGATCGGAAACATACTTCCGCATGGAGCGGTCGATGTCGCGCATTATTTTGGCGGCCGCCTCGATGTTGAGCTCCGGATCGGTCACGGTGGCTTCGGTCAGTCCGTAGCCGCGCATCGCCACCGGCATCAGCTGCATGATGCCGCGTGCTCCGGCCCACGACACAAGATCGTTGCGGAAATGGCTTTCCACATACCCCTGCGCGGCCAGCACACGCCAGTCCTGCCCGTAGGCCGAGGCATAACGGCGGAAAAATGTATCGTAAGGGGAGATTACACCCTTGGAAAAATCTATATTGACAATGTAAGGCTCGGCGTTCTTCGACAGCTCGAAATAACGTTTCAGCAACTCGGCATTGCGTTTCTTCGGCGATTCCTGCGCCAGCCAGTCGTTCACCGAATCGGCGAGCCATTTGCTCCGTCGCGAAACCGCCCACTGTGAACGCTGGGAGAAACTGAGCGGCAGGGAGATGTCAAGGTCCGGGTAATAGGTCTTGTTGACCCGGGCGATATCGCTGTCGACTACAGTCAGTGGAATCTCCCCTTCCGATACCATCTCGATGAGATCTTCCGCAACAATGGTGTCGCGGTCGATGACATGGATGTTGACACCCCCGCCGAGTTCCTCGTTGAGGTTCTGCATCCGGTAGAGATATTTGGAATTAGCCTCCACATAGACGTCGCGCCCTACAAGCTGGGTCTCGTCGGTAATGAAGCCCTCCCCCCCTTTGCGAGGCTGCACCAGCACCTGATGAGTGAGAGTCTTAGGACCGCAAGGCACGGTCTTGCGGCGGTATTCCGCCGTGACCGGCACTTCGTAGGCCAGCAGGTCCACTTTTCCGGAGTCAAGCAGCTCGACCATCGAAGCGAGGGACGGCGCCACGGTGAGATCCAGCACCATACCCTTGTCGTCGGCAAACTGCTTCACCAGCGAATAATCGTAGCCCATCTCCTCGTCGCGGAAAAGGAAATATGAGGATGGTGAGTAAAGGGTGGCGACCCGGAGCGTGTCGGGGAGCGGATGCTCCACGGCTTCAGGCGCGGCTTTTCGCTGCGTGTCGCCTCCGTTTTTGCCGGCGCATCCCCACAGGAGCGACATAAGCAATGCCGCTATCAATGGAAGAAGATGCCTGGCGCCACGCATGACAGTCGTGAATCAATACTCGAAAGTGCCGTGTTCGCCGGTGATGGTGAGATGCGCCTTGTCGGCAGCCTCCACATAACCTATCACCTGGGCCGGTATGCCGAAGCTGCGCGAGATGGCCACCACGCGGGCGGCATGCTCCGGCGAGAGATAGATCTCCATACGGTGCCCCATGTTGAACACCTTGTACATCTCTTTCCAGTCGGTTCCCGACTGGCTCCGGATCATGGCGAACAGCGGCGGAACCGGGAAGAGGTTATCCTTGACCACATGCACTTTGTCAACGAAATGCATCACCTTTGTCTGCGCGCCGCCGGTGCAATGGATCATGCCGTGGATATCGGAGCGCATCTCCTCGAGGATCTTTTTGATTACCGGCGCGTATGTGCGTGTGGGCGACAGCACGAGTCGGCCGGCGTCAAGCTCCACACCCTCCACTGCGTCGGTGAGGTCCTTGGATCCGCTGTAGGCGAGATCGTCGGGGATCTCGCCGTCGTAAGTCTCGGGGAACTCCCGGGCCACGACCTTGGAGAATACGTCGTGACGGGCCGAGGTGAGGCCGTTGCTTCCCATGCCTCCGTTGTATGAATCCTCGTAGGTGGCCTGTCCGAAAGAGGCAAGCCCCACGATCACGTCGCCGGGACGTATGTTGGCGTTGTCAATGACATCGGCGCGGCGCATACGGCAGGTAACCGTGGAGTCAACAATGATGGTGCGCACGAGGTCGCCCACATCGGCAGTCTCGCCGCCGGTGCTGTAGATCCCCACTCCGAGCGAGCGGAGAGTCTCGAGCAGTTCCTCCGTGCCGTTGATTATGGCGGCGATGACCTCACCCGGAATCAGGCGCTTGTTGCGGCCGATAGTTGACGAGACGAGGATGTTGTCGGTCGCGCCGACGCACAGCAGGTCGTCGATGTTCATTATCAGGGCGTCCTGCGCTATCCCCTTCCATACCGACAGGTCGCCTGTGCGGCGCCAGTAGGCGTAGGCGAGCGACGACTTGGTGCCGGCCCCGTCGGCGTGCATGATGTTACACCATTCGGGATCACCGCCGAGGAGATCCGGGATAATCTT
>URZG01000195.1 GCA_900552325.1 uncultured Porphyromonadaceae bacterium
AAGCGTAAGATCGGTTTTGAAGGCGGTCAGATGCCTATGCAGCGCCGTCTCCCCAAATGGGGCTTCAAATCCCTCAACCGCGTCGAGTACAAGGCCATCAATCTCGATGTGCTCCAGGCCCTGGCCGAAGCACGCAATCTCGAGAAAGTCGGCCTCGAAGAGCTCCGCGAGGCAGGTTACATCTCACGTAAGCAGCTGGTGAAGATTCTCGCCAACGGCGCCGTGAACCGTAAACTCGCCGTTGAGGCACACGCTTTCTCCGCAGCCGCAGAAAAGGCCATCACCGAGGCCGGCGGCACCATCTCCAAAGTAAATAAATAATGAAGTTCATCCAAACCCTTAAAAATATCTGGACAATCCAGGAGCTGCGTCAGCGTCTGACCATCACGGTGCTGCTGGTGCTGGTCTACCGTCTGGGATGTTACGTGGTTCTGCCGGGCATCAACCCCAACGACCTCGACGCCCTGACCGCCTTCACCAGCAAAAGCGGTCTGATGCAGCTGCTCGATATGTTCTCGGGTGGCGCCTTCTCACAGGCGTCCATCTTCGCGCTGGGTATCATGCCCTACATTACGGCCTCGATCGTAATACAGCTCGCCGGCATGGTGCTCCCTTCTTTCCAGAAGATGCAGCGCGAAGGCGAGAGCGGACGCCAGAAACTCAACCAGTACACCCGCTACCTCACTGTGCTGATTCTTCTCGTACAGGGTCCGGCTTACCTCTATAACCTGCGTGCTCAGGTTGTGAACGCCGGCGGACAGGTGGAGATGGGATTCTGGACCGTAGTGTTCCTGACGGTGATTCTCGCTGCGGGATCCATGTTCATCATGTGGCTGGGTGAGCGCATCACCGACCGCGGTATCGGCAACGGTATCTCCTTCATCATCCTCGTGGGTATCATCGCCCGCCTCCCGGTGGCTCTCTTCTATGAGTTCACCTCGCGTCTGCCCGGATCCACCGGCAGCGAAGGAGGTCTGATCATGTTCATCGTGGAGGTAATCCTGCTCTTCGCCGTGACCGTAGGCGCAGTGCTTCTCGTGCAGGGCACACGCAAGGTGCCCGTGCAGTATGCAAAGCGCATCGTAGGCAACAAGCAGTACGGCGGTGCCCGCCAGTACATCCCCCTGAAGGTCAACGCCGCCGGCGTGATGCCCATCATTTTCGCCCAGGCCATCATGTTCATCCCCCTGACCCTTTCGGGTTTCGGCGCCTCGGAGAGCTCGTCGGGCTTCTTCCACACATTCGCCGATATCAACGGGTTCTGGTATAACTTCGTCTACTTCATCCTCATCGTCGCCTTCACATACTTCTACACCGCCATCACCGTGCGTCCCACCCAGATGGCAGAAGATATGAAGCGCAACAACGGCTTCATTCCCGGCGTGAAACCCGGCAAGAAAACCGCCGAGTACCTGGATTCGATCATGTCGCGCATCACCCTGCCCGGCTCGATCTTCCTCGGCCTGGTGGCTATCATGCCCGCTTTCGCCCGCCTGTGCGGCATCAGCCAGAACTTCGCCCAGTTCTTCGGCGGCACATCGCTGCTGATCATGGTGGGCGTGGTGCTCGACACTCTCCAGCAGATCGAGTCGCACC
The DNA here is from genome assembly GCA_900552325.1 of uncultured Porphyromonadaceae bacterium. Classification (GTDB taxonomy): domain Bacteria; phylum Bacteroidota; class Bacteroidia; order Bacteroidales; family Muribaculaceae; genus UBA7173. Next base: position 1,597 of record URZG01000195.1, read on the forward strand.
TGATGATGCACCACTACGACGGCCTGATGAAGGACGGCAAAATCAAAGGCCGCACCACCGGCTCGGCCTATTGATAACGCTTAAAACCGAGAGTAACGCGATATGATATATCTCAAGACACCGGAAGAGCTCGAACTCATGCGCAAAGCCTGCGAGCTCGCCAGCCGCACGATGGGCCAGGTGGCCCGCGAAGTGGCGCCCGGTGTGACCACTCACCGCCTCGACACCATTGCCAGGGAGTTCATCCTTGACAATGGCGGCAGGCCGGCCTGCCTGGGTTACGGAGGTTTTCCAGGCACCGTGTGCATCGAAGTCAACGAGACTGTGGTGCACGGGTTCCCGTCGAACTACACCCTGCGCGACGGCGACATCGTGGGCGTGGACCTCGTGGCGGAGCTGAACGGCTACAACGGCGACATGTGCTACACTTTCCCCGTGGGAGATGTGGATCCCAAAGTCCTCGATCTCTGCCGCACCACCAAAGAATCCCTCTACAAGGGGATCGAGGCGGCCCGCGAGGGGAAACGCATCGGCGATATCGCCAACGCCGTGCAGACCTACTGCGAGCGCCGCGGCTACACCGTGGTGCGCGAGATGTGCGGTCACGGCATCGGCCGCAAGATGCACGAGTCGCCCGAGGTGCCTAACTTCGGACGCCGCGGCACAGGCCCCCTGCTGAAAGCCGGCATGTGCATCTGCATCGAGCCGATGATCAACCTCGGCAGCCGCAACATCGTGATCGAGAGCGACGGCTGGACGTGCCGCACCAAGGACCGCAAGCCCTCCGCACATTACGAGCATACACTCGCGATACATGCGGACTCCACCGAAGTGATGACCACTTTCGACTACATCCGGGAAGCCCTGGGCGACAGATTCATCTGACCCCCGGCACCTCCGCGCGAAACAAGACAGATATATCAACCACTTGCTCAAAACCCAATTTATGGCAAAACAGTCAGCTATCGAACAGGACGGCACCATTCTCGAAGCCCTCTCCAACGCCATGTTCCGCGTGGAGCTGGAGAACGGACACGAAATCACCGCCCATATCTCCGGGAAGATGCGTATGCACTATATCAAGATTCTCCCCGGCGACAAGGTGCGCGTGGAGATGTCGCCCTACGACCTTTCAAAAGGCCGCATATCGTTCCGCTACAAGTAATAATCCATCCTCAAAACATCCTCAACAACGATGAAAGTAAGAGCTTCGATCAAAAAGCGCTCGGCCGACGACAAGATCGTTCGTCGTAAAGGACGCCTTTACGTGATCAACAAGAAAAACCCGAAAAACAAGCAGCGTCAAGGATAATATGGCTTTCGGAAAGCACCGGGGCGCATGACAGGATATTAAGCCTTCCTCCTTTCGCCGGAAGGGTTCCGCGGTCTGAAAAAATCTTAAAATCGACGTGCGCGAAAGCGCGCGGCCAATCTGACGGTTTGTAATCCGAACGGTCTGTGGCGACGGTGGTTTTAAGCGGTGACCGTTCTGCGATGCAGAACCTTAACCTCAGCAGCGTGGTTTGCTTCCAGTCAGGTGGAACGGAACTAATGAAGCGCTTCCCCGGTATATTTCCCCGAAAGAAAAAAAAATATTATTTTTGCGACTAAAAATAGAAAAGCAACACCAGAAATTTTATGGCAGTACGAATCGTGGGGGTTGACCTCCCCCAAAACAAGCGAGGCGAAATCGCCTTGACCTACATCTACGGCATCGGGCGCTCAGCCGCCAAGACCATCCTGGAAAAAGCCGGTGTGGATGTAAACATCAAAGTAAAAGACTGGACTGACGCCCAGGCCGCCAAAGTGCGTGAAGTGATTCAGGAGAATTACAAAGTGGAGGGTGACCTCCGCGCCGAGGTGCAGCTCCACATCAAGCGACTGATGGATATCGGTTGCTACCGCGGTGTGCGCCACCGTAACGGTCTGCCCGTACGCGGTCAGTCAACCAAGAACAACGCCCGTACCCGCAAGGGACGCAAGAAAACCGTTGCCAACAAGAAGAAAGCCACAAAATAAAAATAGTACCATAGCAACAGAAATATGGCAAAAAAAACAGTCGCAGCAAAAAAGAGGAACGTTAAGGTTGACGCCGCAGGCCAGCTCCACGTACACTCCTCGTTCAACAATATCATCGTGTGCTTAGCCAACAGCGAAGGTCAGGTGATCTCCTGGTCGTCGGCAGGCAAGATGGGCTTCCGTGGTTCCAAAAAGAACACCCCCTACGCCGCCCAGATGGCCGCCCAGGATTGCGGTAAGGTAGCTTACGACCTGGGCCTCCGCAAAGTGAAAGCCTATGTGAAAGGTCCCGGCAACGGCCGTGAGTCCGCCATCCGTACCGTGCATGGCATGGGAATCGAAGTAACCGAGATTATCGATGTTACTCCGCTGCCCCACAACGGCTGCCGTCCTCCCAAACGTCGTCGCGTCTGAGCGTCGGGCAAGGAGGTACAGCCACACAACTCCAACCAACAAAGTTTTCACTTTACAATCTATCCACCTTATCCATGCGCGCCCCGAGCGGAGATTCTTTTCCGTCAGGGCGGAGGCAGACCCCCGGGAGCCGGTTCTGTTGCACCCGCTGCCTGAATGACCCCAGGCTCACCAGAGGCGCCCGCGCAGGGATATAACAAAGATAATCACCTAAAATGGCAAGATACACAGGTCCCAAGACCAAAATCGCACGCAAATTCGGGGAACCCATCTTTGGCGAAGACAAGATTCTGAGCCGCCGCAACTTCCCCCCCGGCCAGCACGGCCAGAACCGCCGTCGCAAAACTTCCGAGTACGGCACACAGCTCCGTGAAAAGCAGAAGGCAAAATACACCTACGGTGTGCTGGAGCGTCAGTTCCGCAACCTCTTCGAGAAAGCATCCTCGATGAAGGGTATCACCGGTGAGATCCTGCTGCAGCTTCTCGAAGGCCGTCTCGACAACATCGTTTACCGTCTGGGTATCGCTCCCACCCGCGCAGCCGCCCGTCAGCT
>URZG01000196.1 GCA_900552325.1 uncultured Porphyromonadaceae bacterium
TAAGGTTGTTATTGTATTATATCAACCTGCAGCCTGATGAAACTTATCGAATTGAATCTCGGAAAGATATTTGAGATTTGCCGTAAATTCCATGTGCGCAAGCTTTGGGTTTTCGGCTCCATACTCACAGACCGCTTTAACGACGAAAGCGATGTCGACCTATGTGTGGATTTTGATAAAAGCAAGATTAGTTTACTTGATTATGCCGATAATTTTTTCGATTTTCAGTATGCTCTTGAAGACTTGTTCGGGCGTAATGTTGACCTGACTGAAGACAGTGCTGTCCGCAACCGTTATTTCCGTGAGGAACTGAATGAAAAGCGCAAATTAATTTATGGCTGACAGATCTGTTGAAAAATATCTGAATGATATTTTAGACTCGATTACCCAGATTGAGTCATATTTCGACACTTTTCCCCGCAAATTTGAGGTCTACTGCGAAACCCCGATGATGCAACGTGCGATACAGATGAACATATCAATAATTGGTGAGGCAACAAATAAATTATTAAAAATTGCCCCCTCAATTCCAATTACTAAAGCACGAAAGATTGTCGACACCCGTAATTATATGATACATGGTTATGACAGTGTGAGTCATGATATGGTTTGGTCTATCGTTATAAACCACCTGCCACTTTTGAAGGAAGAAGTTGTCAAAATCTTAACCGGAAACGGAACAAAAACGGGACATGACGAATAAAATACGGTGAGTTTAACAGCCCGTTGGCCAGACGCAAAAGTGTTACTCTGCGGAGGGCTTTCTTCTCACCCCGACCAACAGGACAACCTTCCAGACCATTTGGCCTGTAAGGTTGTTATTGTATTATATCAACTGTAGCCTGATGATACTGATCGAAAAGGAGGGATGGCCGGTGATAATTTTTAGGCGGGAATGATGCTGCAAAACATATTTTCGGGAAGTGACGTTAAAAAATTGATAAATTCAGGGTTTTAATTTGGTTTTAAATCTTTTTTATTGTATTTTCGTTGGCTGAAAGATATTACCGCTCCCTCCTCTCCCGCGCGGCATCCTGAGCCGCAGCCGAACAAATGAAAAACTAATTCCTTAATAACACATCTATCAATGAGTTACCTTAAGTTCGACAAGAGCTTGCTGATCAACCTGGAGCAATCTCTCCCCAAGGAGATGCTCCGCACGAATCAGGCGGGCGCCTATCACTGTACCACTGTGGTAGGTTGCAACACCCGCAAGCAGCACGGGCTTCTGGTGGTGCCTCTGGGCGATGAGGAGTACAACCCGCATGTGCTGCTGTCGTCGCTTGACGAGACCGTAATCCAGCACGGCGCCTCCTTCAACCTGGGGATCCACCGTTACCAGGGAGGTGTCTACAACCCCAACGGCCACAAGTATATCCGCGAATTCAACTGCGAGTCGGTGCCGTGCGTCACCTACCGTGTGGGCGGCGTGATTCTTACAAAGGAGAAAATCTTCATCCAGCACGAGAACCGTATCCTGATCAGGTACACACTGGTCGACGCCCATTCGCCCACGACGCTGCAGTTCCGTCCCTTCCTGGCCTTCCGTCAGGTCAATGCCCTGTGCATGGCCAACGACCGACTCAACACCGAATGTACGCCGGTCAACAACGGGGTGTCGTGCTGCCTCTACGAAGGGTATCCCACCCTCTTCATGCAGCTCACCAAAAAGCCTGAATTCATCTACGATCCCCACTGGTACAACAACATAGAGTATGTCAAGGATATGGACCGCGGCGTACCCTACTGTGAGGACCTCTGGGTGCCCGGATATTTCGAGGTGAAGATCAAGAAAGGCGAATCTATCATATTCTCCGCCGGTCTGAGCGAGGTGTCGCCCCGCTCGCTGGCCAAGATGTACGAGGCCGAGATAGCACAGCGCACGGCGCGCACATCGTTCTACAACTGCCTCAAGAACGCCGCCAAACAGATGTATCTCAAGCAGGGCGACCGCGAATACATGCTTTCGGGCTATCCCTGGGGCAAGGTACTGGCCCGCAACACCTTCATGTCGCTTCCGGGCAATACCCTGGCCATCGGCCACCGCGAGGACTTCGAGCGCATCATGGCCACGGCCATAGCGTCGCTCGAACGTTTCATGCTCACCCGTCACGACTCCCGCTCGATCCACGGCATCGACGACCCGGACATCCCCTTCTGGGCCATATGGGCCATACAGCAGTATGCCAAAAACTTCTCTATGGCCGAAGCCGCGGAGAAGTACGGCGAAATCACCGCCGGGCTGCTCGACTTCGTGCTGCGCGGCGACCATCCTCGCGCCACGGTACTTGAAAACGGCCTCATCGCCGTTGACGGCTCCAACACTCCCGCTTCGTGGATGAACTCGGTGTGGGACGGCAAGCCGGTGGTATTCCGCTCCGGTATGCTGGTGGAGATCAACGCCATGTGGTACAACGCCCTGATGTTCGCCGCCGAAATGCTCAAGGACAACGCTTCGCTCGCCGAACGGCGCCAGGCATGGCTCGACGCCGCCGAGCGCGCCGGAGAATCGTTCGTGCCGGTGTTCCTCAACGAGTCGGGCTATCTCTACGACTACGTCGACGGCAACTACTCCGATCCCTCCGTGCGCCCCAACATGGCCATAGCCATAGGGATGGACTACTCGCCGCTTGACCGCCGTCAGCGCAAGAGCGTGCTCGATGTCGTCACCCGCGAACTCCTCACCCCCAAAGGGCTGCGCACCCTTTCGCCAAAGAGCTACGGCTACCGTCCCTTCTACGTGGGCTCACCGCAGGAGCGCGAGCTGGCGCAGCACAACGGCCCGGCGCGCCCCTGGCTGATGGGCTTCTATGCCGACGCCTACCTCAAAGTATTCGGCTACAGCGGCGTAAGCTACATTGACCGCATGCTCATCGGCTTCGAAGAGGAGATGACTGTGGGATGTATCGGCTCCCTGTCGCAGATCTACGACGGCAACCCGCCTTTCTCCGGTCGTGGCGCCATATCGCACGCCACCAACGTGGCCGGTGTGCTCCGCACCATCCGCACCCTCAAAAAATATGATTCCTGACCCTCATTCCTGACATAAACCAATGAAAGCATTAATGTTCGGGTGGGAGTTCCCGCCCCATATCCTCGGCGGTCTCGGCACGGCATCCTACGGCCTAACCCGTGGTATGTGGCAGTGCGGCGATATGGATATCACCTTCGTGATACCCAAGCCGTACGGCGACGAAGACAAGGAGTTCGCCCACATCATCGGAGCCTCGCAGACTCCGGTGGCCTGGCGCGACGTGTCGCGCGACTACGTGGAGAGCCGTATCGGCAAAGTGATGGATCCCGACCTGTACTTCCGTCTCCGCGACCACATCTACGCCGATTTCAACTACATGCGCCTCAACGATTTAGGCTGCATAGAGTTCTCCGGCCGCTATCCCGACAACCTTCTGGAGGAGATCAACAACTACTCCATCATGGCCGGCGTGATAGCCCGCACCATTGATTCCGACATAATCCATTCGCACGACTGGCTCACCTACCCCGCCGGCATACACGCCAAGCAGGTCACCGGCAAGCCTCTGGTGATCCACGTGCATGCCACCGACTACGACCGCTCGCGCGGCAACGTCAACCCCACGGTATTCTCCATCGAGAAAGACGGCATGACCCACGCCGACCATATCATCACCGTATCGGACCTCACACGCCGCACCGTGATAGAGAAGTACGGCATCGATCCCGCCAAGGTCACCACGGTACACAATGCCGTAACGCCCCTCAGCGAAGAATACCTCAACGTGGAGGTACAGAAACCCAAGGATAAGATCGTGACTTTCCTCGGGCGCATCACCATGCAGAAAGGCCCCGAATATTTCGTGGAGACCGCCGCACGCGTACTGCGCAACAACCGCAACGTGCGCTTCGTGATGGCCGGTTCCGGCGACATGATGAACAAGATGATCGACCTCGCCGCCGAACGCGGCATTGCCGACCGGTTCCATTTCCCCGGTTTCCAGAAAGGTAAGCAGGTCTACGAGATGCTCAAGGCTTCCGACGTCTACGTGATGCCCTCGGTTTCCGAACCGTTCGGCATCTCACCCCTGGAGGCCATGCAGATGGGAGTACCCTCGATAATCTCCAAACAGAGCGGCTGCGCCGAGATCCTCACCAACGTCATCAAGACCGACTACTGGGATGTGGACGCCATGGCCGACGCCATCTACTCGATCATCTCATACCCCGCCATGTACTCGCAGCTGCGCGAGGACGGCCTGCGCGAAGTCAACCAGATAACCTGGGACAAAGCCGGCCAAAAGGTCATCAACATCTACAACAAGGTGCTCGGCCGCTGACGGGCATCTCCATCGCGCCGCGAATGAAAAGAGCGGTTCCCGGATGGCCTTTCACCTCTTGCCTCTCGCCTCTCCACCCACTAACCTTTAACCACTAACCTTTAAAATCGACAATGAAAGCGATCTGCTTCTATTTCCAGATACATCAGCCGTTCCGTCTGAAACGCTACCGTTTCTTCGACATCGGCAACTCCCACTACTACTACGATGATTTCGCCAACGACGACATCATCACCCGCATCGCCCACCGCTCCTATATCC
>URZG01000197.1 GCA_900552325.1 uncultured Porphyromonadaceae bacterium
CACCTTATATATAGGTCTTGTCGCCGTGGTGCTCGGATGGGTGGCTATGCTTTTTCTTGACCTGTGGACCTTTCACGGCGAAGAACGCGTGGTGCCCGATGTGCGCAATAATCCGTTGTACTCGGCTTCAAACGCTGTGTCGCAGGCCGGGCTACACCCCGTGGTCACCGACTCGATATATGATTCTTTCGCCCGACCGGGCACGGTGGTGGAGCAGACCCCCATTGCCGGTTCGAAGGTGAAGAATGACGGTGCCGTCTACCTGACAATCGTGGCGTTTACCCCGAAAATGGTCACTGTGCCCGATTTCTACAATGTATCCGTGCGCCAGGCTCGTTCCCTGCTTGAAGGTCTGGGGATAAAGGAGGTGCGCGAAGTGCAGGTTCCGTCGGAATATGCGGGCCTTGTGCTTGGCGCCCGTTTCAACGGCGTGGCTTTGCGCCCTGGTGCCCGTATTCCGGTCTCCGCTGTCGTGACTCTTGAAGTCGGCACCGGTCTTGATGCCCTTGCAGAAGAGGGTGCGCCGATCGACACCGCTGCGATAGAGGAGGCTGTGGAGCAGATAGAAACACTTGACCTTGAATGATATATGACGGAGGATATACCGGAAATCGACGACGAAGGCCTTGACGCGGAAAACGCGGGGGCGCAGACTCCTGTGATTGTCACAGCCGACGGCCAGGAGATGTACGAACATTTCAGGTTCGTGGCCGACAAGGGGCAACAGCTTCTGCGCGTCGACAAATTCCTCGTGGCGCACATGCCCAAGACCTCCTCGCGCAACCGCATACAGCAGGCCGCGGAGGCAGGTTGCATCATAGTCAACGGGCGCGCGGTGAAATCCAACTACCGCGTGAAACCCGACGATGTGGTGCAGATAGTGATGGACCGTCCGCGCTACGAATTCGAGATCATCGCCGAGGATATCCCCCTTGATATCGTGTATGAGGACGATACGGTTCTCGTCGTCAACAAGCCTGCCGGCCTTGTGGTACACCCGGGGCACGGCAATTACACAGGCACGCTGGTGAACGCACTGGCGTGGCATTTCCGCGATAACCCGAACTACGATGTGACCGATCCGCGTTTAGGGCTGGTACACCGTATCGACAAGGATACTTCCGGACTCCTCGTGGTGGCAAAGACCCCCGATGCAAAGACCGATCTGGGACGTCAGTTTTTCAACAAAACCACCAAGCGCGAATATGTGGCCGTGGTGTGGGGTATTCCCGAACCTGCCGAGGGGACGGTGACGGGTAATATCGGCCGCAACCCCAAGGACCGGCTGCAGATGACGGTCCTTCCGTCCGACGATCCTACCGGAAAACATGCGGTAACCCATTACTCCGTGATCGAACCGCTGAACTATGTGTCGGTGGTGAAATGTGTGCTTGAGACCGGACGCACCCACCAGATCCGCGTGCACATGAAGCACCTTGGGCACCCACTCCTGAACGACGCGCGCTACGGCGGCGACGAGATTCTCCGCGGCACTACGGCGGCAAAATACCGCCAGTTTGTGCGCAACTGTTTCGAGGTGTGTCCGCGCCAGGCCCTCCACGCCCGTACTCTCGGCTTCGTGCATCCGGCCACCAGGCAGGAGATGTTCTTCACCTGCGATATTCCCGACGATATGAGCGCCATGATCGACCGTTGGCGCCGGTATTCGCCTAACGACTGATACACTGCTTTTTGTCGGATAGGATTATGGCAGACAATTATCTGGAACGGAAGATGGAGGAATACCGCAGCGGCAAGAGCGCGGCTCCCCGACGGAGGGTTATCCCTTCAGGTGCCGTGAGGCCGCAGGTCGCTGTGCCTCTTGGCGAGATTACTGTGTTGATCGCGGGGGTGGACGAGGCGCTTGTCGCCGCTTTCGCCAATGCGGGGGCAAAGGTGCGTTTCTGCAACGTGGCGGATGAGGCGACCTCATCGGGGCGCCGCCTGGCAGAACGCAGCGGCGCGCAGTATTTTCCTTACAACGAGGAGAAAACGCTCGCTTTACTTGATGTCAGCCCCGACTATATCGTGCGCCGTACCGGGGAGGGGATCGAGATAATGGCATCGGCGACCGGCCTTAACCGTCGCATAACCCTGACTGTGGATAATTATGAAAACGGCACCGCGGCTCCGGAGACGCTCGCCGTGCTTTTCTGCACGCCGCTTTTCTCCAAAGCCGCGGGTACTGTAAGTGTGATCTGACCGGTTATTTTTCGCCGGGATTGAACGGGGTCTCGGACATCTCTTCAAGTTCCTTGACCTCTTTGCGACGTTCCGACGGCGGTTCATCGGGATTGCGCATTATTATGTACTGTTCGTAATACGACAGGAGCAGGGTGGTGAGCGGCAGCGCGATAATCATGCCTATCAGTCCGAAGAGTGTGCCCCAGATGGAGAGCGACAGGAGGATGATCGCCGGATTCAGTCCCATGGCCTTGCCCATGACTTTGGGGGTGAGGATAAGATCGGCCACGATCTGTACGGTGACGAACACCGCCATGCACTCCCACCATTTTGTCCAGAAATCGACACCCTCACCCGCTGATTCCACAAGGCACAGAAGCGTCACGGGGATGATGGAGAGGTACTGGCAGTAGGGTATCATGAAAAGAACAGCCGTGCCGAGTCCCAGAATCACTGCCAGCGGGAGGCCGCAGAGGAGGAACCCTCCGCAGTATATCACCGCCACCACGCAGGCTATCAGCGCCTGACCGCGGAAATAGTGGTTCATGGAGTCCTTTATGTCGCGTCCTATCTTATAGGCTACCGGACGCGCGCGCGGAGGCACCATGAGTTTGAAGCCGTTCATGAGCTTGTCGTAGTCCAGCATGATGAAGATGACATACAGGAATACTATGAGCCATGCCACGATGCTCAGCACCACGTGCAGCCCTCCCGACACCACCGACATACCTTTGTTGAGAATACTCTCTATATCCTGGCGGGTAAGCGCCTGGGCCATCTGCTCGAAGTCGATATTGCGTTTGAGGATATCGTGGAGCTGCGGCGGGAGGTAGGATATGGAAACATCGGAGTTGGCGTAATCGCGCAACAGTTTGGCCATCTGGTGCATCTCCTCTATAACAGAGGGGATGCAGAAATAGGCCAGCAGACCGAAGAACATCGTCGCCTCGAAAAGGGTGACGAAGATGGCTACGATACGTCCTTTGAGGTGGAGCAACCGCCTGTTGTACTGCACGAAAGGTTCGAACAGGTAGGCGATCAGGCATGCCACGCAGAAAGGGAGCAGCACATCTTTGAGCAGGTCGATGAGCCACAGCGCGAAAGCGAATACGCACAGTGAGATCAGCAGCCGCACGACGCGGTCAAATGTGTATGGGCGCGAATGGGGCATTATCCGGGGGAAAGATTGTCAGATTATTCCTCTACGGTCGCAGCCTCCGATTCAAGGATCTCATTCTGCGGCTCCTTGATGTTAGGCTCCTCGAGACCGAGGTGTTTCTTCTTGTCGAGCGCCTTGAGTATGAAGCCTATAACGAGGGCTGCCACTCCGAGCGACGCCAGCATCACCAGCGGAGCGGTGTAATTATAGCTGATGGCTGCCTCTTCGGCCGACATGGTCTTGTCGGCGATGGCCTGCACTACCTGCGGGTTGGTGTTGTCAAGCACCTTGCCGATAAGGAGGGGGAAGAGCCACAGTCCGATGTTCTGAATCCAGAAGATCAGGGCGTAGGCCGAACCGATGATCTTGGAATCCACGAGTTTGGGCACGCTGGGCCAGAGCGATGCAGGCACCAGCGAGAAGGATGCGCCGAGCACCAGGATTGTGAGGTAGGCCAGAGCAACGCCTCCGAGGTCATTACCCTTGAGCATCGGCAGGAGGAAAGCGAAGGTGAGGTGGCAGGCTATGAGGAGCAGGGCTCCGATGATGAGCATCGAGGCGGCTTTACCTTTGTAGTCCACGTATTTACCGAGAATCGGGGTGATACCTACGGCCAGCAGGGGGAACACTGCGAATATGGCTGCGGCACTCTGGCGCATGTAACCGAAGAAACAGTAGGCCACGAGGGCGATGACGGCAATGGAGAACATGGTTATCTTCATACCTTTCTCCTTGGCGAAATTCCCGGCGAAAGAGCCGGCTGCCACCACGATCATGATCACATACTGTATGATGGTGATGGTGTCGGATGCCCAGAATGAATCGCTGGCGGGGGGGACGAGGGTAAGGTTGCACTGGAGCATGTTCACGGCATACTTCTGGAAGGGGAAGATGGCCGAGTAATAGAGCACGCAAAGGAGGGCTACAAGCCAGAAACCGCTGCTGGAGAGAATCTTGCCGAGGTCACGGAGCTTGAACGGCTCGTCCTTCTCCTCCTCTACGTCGCCCGACTCGTCGAGTTTCTTATCCATGAAGAAATATACGATGAACATTATCAGAGCGATCATCAGCAGCACAACGCCGAACGCCACAGAGCGCGATACGCTCACCACGCCGCCGAGGTTGGCGAACATCGGCGAGAAGATCATACAGGTGGCCACGCCCAGACGTGCGA
>URZG01000198.1 GCA_900552325.1 uncultured Porphyromonadaceae bacterium
TGAGGCCGGTGGTGGGCTTGCCGCAGGAATATTCCTGGCGGTAGACCTTGCCGCCTCGGCGCACTTCGGCGCGGAGATAGGTGGAGAGGGCGTTGACGCAGCTCACGCCGACACCGTGCAGACCGCCGGAAACCTTGTATGAGCCTTTGTCGAATTTACCGCCGGCATGAAGCACGGTGAGCACCACCTCGAGGGCGCTTTTGTGTTCCTTCTCGTGCATGTCCACGGGGATACCGCGCCCGTTGTCGTCGACGGTTATCGAGTTGTCCTCGTTGATAGTAACCTCGATGTGGGTGCAGAAGCCTGCGAGCGCCTCGTCGATAGAGTTGTCGACAACCTCGTAGACGAGGTGATGGAGGCCTTTGGCGCTGATGTCGCCGATGTACATCGCCGGGCGTTTGCGCACGGCTTCGAGACCTTCGAGCACCTGGATGTTGCTTGCCGAGTATTCCTCTTGAGCCTCGATGGCTTTAAGTTCGTCGTTTATATCTGTCATAATCTGTTGTAATCAGGTGATATGCAATGTGGTACGCTGATGCGCGCCAAGTGTCGCAGCGATGCCGTCGCGGCTCGCTAAAACGATACAAAGTTAGTGATTTTTCAGAAAATAAGCAAATAAACGGCGCTTAAAAAAAGGCTTGAAAATGGAGAGGGAACGGCCACTGCACAGACGGGGGCGGTCAGGTCTGCGTCGGCGCGGCATCAGTAGCCTACGTGGTTGTTCAGCAGCGGGATGTGATTGGCCGGAAGACCAAGCAGACTGACGATGGCTGTGGTATCCATGCTGGCGCGGGGAACGGTTGACAGTCCGGCTGAAGAACAGAAGAGATTGATGTTCTCGCAAACGATACCGGCGTCGGCGGCCATCATAAGGGAGGCCTGCGGACCTGTGAGTTCGAAGCGGTCGCCGTTGGCTACCAGGAGGATAGTGAGCGGGGCTTCGGTTACGAAATCCTGGCCGCCGCAAAGCAGCGCGCGGTGGTCCCCCTTGACGCACGGCCGGAGGGAATGTGTGGCCGGTTCGTAGAACCATACGCCGTCTTTATCGAATACATAGATGTCGATTTCCTGCTTGTTCAGGGCGGATGGGGCAGTGCGGTGGCCGTCGGGGCGGTTTATGCCGTTGGCTGCCCACAGAAGATTGGAAAGTGTGGAATCGGAGATTTCCTTATCGCTGAACTCGCGGGTGGAATGGCGCCCGGCAAGGGTTTCCATCAGTGGGAGACCGCCGGTTTTGTCGGGGGCGGGCAATTTTACGGGGGACAGGGCTGTCATTGTGAAAAGAGCTGCAATAGAGCAAACTGTAGTAAAAACACGGCGCATAGGCTGATGGTTCGTTTTAAGGCGGGGGGGAAATGGTTAGTTAAGGTAAGTGTTATTTGCCGAGAGTCTCGAGTATGGCAGGAGCCACCATAGGCTCGACCATGCTTACGATCTGGTGCAGTTTGGTGTTTTCTGCCAGCGCCACAAACACGGTGTCGGCGCCGGATATGGTTCCGAGTACGAGCGGCGACTGCAACAGGTCTATTTCGTAGGCCAGATCGGAGGCATATCCGTTACGGGTCTTGATTACAAGCAGATTGCCTGTAATCCCGATCGACAATATGGCGGAGTGGGGCGGATTGGGGTTTGACTGTGAGCGCGAAGAAGCGGAGTGGTGTCCCTGATTTCCGGGGAGCTGCCCCACCACATAGCGGCAGATGCCGTTTTCATCGGGAACTTTTGAGGCTTTTATTAGTTTAAGGTCACGCGACAGGGTTGCCTGTGTGATGATATATCCGCGGATGGCCAGCTGTTTCGACAGCTCCTCCTGTGAGCGTATCGTCTGGTGCGAGATTATGTCGATAATCTCAGGCAGGCGTGTCTCCCGGACTTTCATTACCATAGGCATGGCATGTTTGAGTTTGCTCTTTCTCGAAGGGTGAACCATAATTTTTAATGATGCAGTGGAGGTGCAGTACACTCCGAGTTAAACGAATAGAAGAAAGCAGAGTTGCGTACAGTCATGTTGCAAAGATGTATGAGGCTGTCCGTAACGCCTACATTCTCCGGTTAATTACGAGATTGCGTGGAAGATTGAGTACAATCTCAAGTCGGTTTAGAAGTAATTGATTCGAGTGTGCTCTTTTGCGCAAGAGGTGTGCAGTGAACCAAAACACTTACGGAAGCGAAATTATGCAAAGTTTTTCAATAATCCTAATAAAAATAGAACAAAGTGAAAAATACGTGGCTTTATGCATGTTTTATGCAGCAGTTATGCGTAAATTATGCATAAAGTGCTATCCGAAAAGGTCGCGGTATATACGGTCGGTGGCTCCGATGCTACGTCTGATGTAGTCGCCGGCGGCTTTGCCGGCGGCAGCGAGCGCATCGGGCGACGCGGCCAGTTCCGTTACCGTCCGTTCGAAATCCTGCCGTGAGGACACGCTGAAAGCGCCCCCCGCGTCGATCAGGTCGGATGCCTCCTTGAACTTGCCGTGGTTCGGGCCGAATATCACCGGCATGCCGTAGACGGCTGCCTCGTTGATGTTATGTATGCCTGTGCCGAATCCTCCGCCGATATAGGCGATGTCGCCATAGCGGTAGAGTGACGAAAGTTTTCCGAACGAATCGACTATAATCCCACGGATACCGCTAAGCTGCGGTCCGATGCCGCCGGCAGCTGCGGCGCACCATTCGGAGAGTAACATCGTCTCGCCGGGAGCGAACTGCCGGCGAAGCAGCTCGAGGCGCCGGTCGTCGAATTCGTGGGGGGCGATGATGAACGCCACCGAAGGATCGGCTTTCAGCCAGGGGATATAACGCTCCTCGTCGGTCTCCCATGATGAACCGGCGATAAATATGTGCTTGGAATTCTTGCCGAATCCCGGGAATCCCGCGATCTCCACGCATGATTTCATCACATCCGTCACGCGGTCGAAACGCGTGTCACCGGCCACTGTGGTGTTTGTGATACCTATACCGGCCAACAGTCGGGCGGAGCGCTCATCCTGCAGGTAGAGGTGCGTGTAGTCACGGAGCACGCTACGCATGTATCTGCCCCAGGGTTTGAAAAAGATCTGCCCGGGACGGAATATGACTGAGATGATATAGGTAGGTATGCCGCGGCGGTGCAACTCGTCGAGGTAGTTCCCCCAGAATTCATATTTTATGAATATGGCCATCGATGGAGCCGCCGTATCGATGAAACGGCGCACATTGGCGGGGGTGTCGAATGGGAGATAGGTCACTGCATCGACCAGGGGATAGTCCTTGCGCACCTCGTAGCCCGACGGAGAGAAGAAAGTGAGAAGTATCGGTCGGTCGGGGTGTTCGGCACGCAACCGCTCTATCATCGGGCGCCCCTGCTCGAACTCGCCGAGCGACGCGGCATGGAACCAGATGCATCCGCGAAGGGAGCCGCTGCGGGCCGAGAGCAGGGATATTGCTTCGCGCTGCCCGCGCAACATTCTCTTCACCTTGTCGTTGCGCAATGAGGCAACTTTCGCTCCCAGAGCATAGAGAGCGATAGCCGTGTTGTAGAAGATATTCACTTTGCGGGATTATGCCTCGGGGGCCTTGATGGTTTCGATTGCCTTCTCTATGCGGCGCACGGTTTCCTGTTTGCCCATAAGAGCGGAGATGTCGAACATGTGCGGGCCTTTGCACTCGCCCACTACAGCCAGACGGAAGGCGCTCATGACATTGCCCAGATGGTAGCCCTTGTCGGCTATCCACTGTAGCACAACCGGTTCGGCGGCAGCCGCTGAGAAGTCCTCGAGACTTTCAAGTACTTTTATGAGTTCGGCCATCTGTTCCGGGGTCTCCGGTTTCCAGCGTTTGCGGATATCTTTTTCTGCGTAAGTGTCGGGCGCTACGAAGAAGAACCGGCTCTGTGCCCAGAGGTCGGTGAGCAGTGTGGCACGGCTCTTGAGCATATCGAGGGCGGCGGCGGTATATTCGAGCGAGAAGTCGGCCGGGTTGACGCCGTCAGCTTCCATGAAGGGTGCTACGAGGGCGGCGAGCTTTTCGCCGGGGGTATTCATAAGATATTCGTGGTTGAACCATTTCCCCTTCTCGAAGGCGAATTTGGCTCCGGAACGCGAACAGTGGTCAAAGGAGAATTTCTTTATGAGATCGTCCATCGACATGATCTCGGTGTCGTCGCCCGGGTTCCATCCTAAAAGCGCGAGGAAGTTGACTACGGCCTCCGGGAGATACCCCTGTTCTCGGTAGCCGGCGGAGATGGCACCTGTCACAGGATCTTTCCACTCCAGCAGGAAAACAGGGAAACCGAGGCGGTCGCCGTCGCGTTTGG
>URZG01000199.1 GCA_900552325.1 uncultured Porphyromonadaceae bacterium
TCCTGCCGTGTGCTCAGCCAATGCATTGGCCACCTCATTTGCAGATTTTAACAGCATCGCATACAGGCAATCCCGGACCGTCATTTGATCCCCTACATCCATACCTGCGCTGCTGCTTCCCTGCTCTACGCTGTAAATGGCATCGTGGGAAAAGGTCACCACATCATCCAGATTGCAGTGTTCAATGACGATCAGCGCCGTCAGATAGTGGAATGGTATGAGTCGCTTATCGACATGATGCGTCTCGAAGGGGTGCAGAAAACAGGGCACCTCCAGATCAACAAGAATATTCTCAATCAGCTCGTGCAGCTCCATCAGAAACTTCTCGCCGATCCGTCGTTCCCGGAGTATACGGCCGAGTTCTACCGCACTCTCCCGTATATCGTGGAGTTGCGCGCAAAGGCCGGAGATGCACCGCAGGGGGAGATAGAAACCTGTTTTACCGCTCTGTACGGCATGTTGCTGATGCGGTTGCAGAAAAAGGAGATGACCCCCGAAACGGCAGCGGCAATAAAGCAGATAACGCGTTTCATCGCCGCCCTGTCACGTGACTTCCACCTCGATGAAGAGGATAAACTCTTCAAGAAAGAGGACTGACTGCAGACGAAAAATGTGGAATAGTTCGCCCGGGGATGTCCGGACGTAAGGCTGTGCGCGGTTTTTCGGAGGAAAAATCGTAACTTTGTACCCGGAAAAAGATTGACCATAATGAAAATACTCGTTACAGGGGCCAACGGACAGCTTGGCACTGAGCTTAAAAGGGTTCTTGAGGAGAAACTTCCCGGAATCACTACATATACAGATGTCGATACCCTCGATCTGCGGGACGCCGAGGCGGTAAACCGGGAGATGGAACGCGGAGAATACACCCATGTGGTTAACTGCGTGGCCTATACGGCAGTCGATCGCGCCGAAGAGGAAAAGGCCGAGTGCGCCGCCCTGAATGTGGATGCCGTGCGCAATCTCGCAACGGCCGCCGACCGCGCCGGCGCCAAAGTGCTCCATATATCCACCGATTATGTGTTCGACGGACGCTCATGCCGTCCTTACCGCGAATCCGACAAGGTCAATCCTATATCGCAGTACGGCACGACAAAACGTAAGGGTGAGACCCAGCTGTTGGCAATTTCGCCCGACAGCGTGATTATCCGCTCGGCGTGGCTATATTCTCCTTACGGCAGGAATTTTGTCAAGACTATTCTGCGGCTTGCCGAAAAGGCCTCCGTGCATGAGCCGCTCCGCGTTGTCTGCGACCAGGTGGGCACGCCGACATACGCGCTTGATCTTGCACGTGCGATCGTGACGATTCTCTGTTCCCGCCAGTGGGTGCCCGGAATTTTCCATTTCACGGACGAGGGTGTGGCGTCGTGGTACGATTTCGCCTGCGCCATCCTGCGCCTGCGCGGCATAAAGGCTCCGGTGATCCCGATTCTTACGGAGGATTATCCCACCGCCGCCAGCCGACCTTTCTATTCGGTGCTTGACCGTTCATGCATCAAGGCGACCTACGGAGTGGAAATCCCTCATTGGGAGACTTCCCTGGCGCATTGCCTGGCACGCATGTAACCTTCCACCCACACCAATCCACAACCTCACATCACAGAAATGGCTTCATTAACCGACGAGATAAAACGCAGACGCACTTTCGCAATCATATCACACCCCGATGCCGGCAAGACCACCCTTACCGAAAAGCTTCTACTTTTCGGCGGCGCCATCCATGTGGCCGGCGCGGTAAAGTCCAATAAGATAAAGAAAACCGCCACATCCGACTGGATGGAGATAGAGAAGCAGCGCGGCATCTCCGTGGCCACCTCGGTAATGGGATTCGACTACGGTGACTACAAGATAAATATCCTCGATACTCCGGGCCACCAGGACTTCGCCGAGGATACCTATCGTACGCTGACGGCGGTGGACTCCGTTATAATCGTTGTCGACGTGGCGAAAGGCGTGGAGCAGCAGACCCGCAAACTGATGGAGGTCTGCCGTATGCGCAACACACCCGTAATTATCTTCGTCAACAAACTCGACCGCGAGGGGCGTGATCCGTTCGACATCCTCGACGAGCTTGAATCGGAACTGAAAATCGGCGTGCGTCCCCTCTCGTGGCCCATCAACATCGGAGCAAAGTTCAAAGGGGTGTACAACATATATGAGAACTCCCTTGATCTCTTCAAGCCCGACAAGCAGAAAGTGCAGGAGCGCGTGGAGATCACCGACCTGTCTGATCCGCGTGTCGAAGAAGCGGTAGGGGAGACCGACGCCGCCAAACTGCGCGAAGATCTGGAGCTCATCAGCGGTGTCTATCCGGATTTCGATGAAGAGGAGTATCTGCGCGGCAAACTCGCGCCGGTGTTCTTCGGTTCGGCGCTCAATACTTTCGGCGTCAAGGAATTGCTTGACTGTTTCGTGAAAATCGCGCCGTATCCTCGTCCTACACAGGCCGAGGAGCGTGAGATTCGTCCCGAAGAGGAGGCCTTCTCGGGCTTCGTGTTCAAGATTCACGCCAATATGGATCCCAACCACCGTTCGTGCATCGCTTTCGTCAAAGTCTGCTCGGGCAAGTTCGAGCGCAACGCCCCCTACAAGCAGGTGCGCACCGACAAGGTGTTCCGTATCGCCGCTCCCACCGCCTTCATGGCGCAGCGCAAGAATGTTGTCGACGAGGCATATCCCGGCGACATCGTGGGTGTGCCCGATACCGGAAACTTCAAGATCGGCGATACTCTCACTCAGGGCGAGAGTCTGCACTTCCGCGGATTGCCCTCGTTCTCCCCCGAAATGTTCAAATATATAGAGAACACCGATCCGATGAAATCCAAGCAGCTTGAGAAAGGTATCCGGCAGCTGATGGACGAAGGTGTGGCGCAGATGTTCATCAACCAGTTCAACGGCCGCAAGCTTATCGGTACGGTAGGCCAGCTGCAGTTCGAGGTGATACAGTACCGTCTGCTGCATGAGTACGGGGCGCAGTGCCGCTGGGAGCCGATTTCGCTCTACAAGGCATGCTGGATAGAATCCGACGATGCCGCCGCTCTCGAGGCGTTCAAAAAGCGCAAGCACCAGTTCATGGCGGTAGACCGCGAGGGTCGCGATGTGTTCCTTGCCGACTCCAACTATGTGCTGCAGATGGCTCAGAACGATTTCCCCGCCATCCGTTTTCATTTCAGTTCGGAATTTTAACATATAGCCCGAAACAGTCAATAACTGTACGAAAAGTAAAAATTCTCCGAATAGTTTGGGCGTTAGCTGACTAATTACTATTTTTGTGGCTTGAAATATTGCCGTAATCTGATGTTAAAGAACTTCTTCATATCCGTGCTCGGGGCTCTCACAGCCTTCTGGATCTCCATAATGCTCCTGTTCATACTGGGAGTCGTATTTGCTGCCGGAACTATCGTCTCGGCTCTCGGGGGCGCCTCCTCGGTTTCTGTCGAGGATAATTCGGTGCTTTATCTGCCCCTCTCCGGCGCCATAGAGGAGCGTCAGACCGCTGTGGAATTTGCGGCGATTTTTAACGACGAGGCGCGGCCTGCGGCTCTCGACGATATTTTGAATTCGATCGCGGCGGCCAAAGAAGACGATAAAATAAAAGGAATCTATCTTGACTGCAAAGGCGCGTCGGCAGGCGTGGCTACCCGTCTGGCTATACGTAAGGCTCTCCAGGATTTCAAGAAATCCGGCAAATGGGTAGTGGCCTACGGCGATTCATACACCCAGGGCGACTATTATATCGCTTCCGTCGCATCCGAGATATATCTGAATCCGGTAGGAACGGTCGACATTCACGGCCTCGGTTCGGTCATACCCTTTTTCAAGGGACTGCTTGACAAACTCGGGGTGGAGATGCAGGTGGTTAAAGTAGGTACATATAAAAGTGCTGTCGAGCCTTACATCCTTACGGGTATGAGCGATGCTTCACGCGAGCAGACTCTTGTGTTCCTCACTAATATATGGAACCAGATTACCGCGGATATCAAGGCTTCGCGCGGTGTGTCGGTGGAATCGCTCAATCAGATGGCCGACTCTCTGGTGGCCTTCGGCAACGGCGCCGACTACTTCGTAGCCAACAAGCTGGTCAACGGACTCGCTTATCAGCGTCAGGTCACGGATAAACTTAAAGAGAAAACCGGACGCAAATCCGACGAGGATCTGCGCACCGTATATTTCGGAGATTATCTTCAGGTGGCCGAAGTGCCTCATGAGAAATCGGAGAAAAACAAGATTGCCGTATATTATGCCTTCGGCAATATAGTGGATTACGGCACTCAGGGTATCTCAGCCGAA
>URZG01000200.1 GCA_900552325.1 uncultured Porphyromonadaceae bacterium
AAACTATGCGTTCTATCCTATTGTTATCGCCGATAGCAGGGCACCACGAGATGGTCGTTTCATTGAAAGGATTGGTTCCTATAATCCGAACACTAATCCTGCTACAATCACGCTGAATTTCGAACGGGCTTTGTATTGGGTTAACGTTGGTGCTCAGCCCACCGACACCGTGCGTTCCATCCTCTCCGAGCAGGGCGTACTCCTTATGAAACACCTCCAGGGCGGCGTCAAGAAAGGCGCTTTCGACGAAGCTGAGGCTCAGCGTCGTTTCGATGCCTGGAAGGCCAAGAAACAGAAAGCTGTCGACGATTGCAAGACCGCTATGGCCAGCAAGCGCGAAGAAGCAGCCAAGGTACGTCTCGAGGAAGAGAAAGCCAAGAACGCCGCCAAAGCTGAAGAAGTAGCAAAGAAGAAAGCTGAAATCGCTGCCGCCAAGGCAGCTGAGGAAGCTGCCAAAGCCGCAGCCGAGGCTCCCGCCGAAGAGGCCGCTGCCGAGGAAGCCCCCGCAGCCGAGTAATTTCACGCTTTATTAGCTGATACGAAACGGTGTGTCAAATCTCCTGACACACCGTTTTGCGTTTCGGAGGGGGGGGCGGAGGTCAGCCGGTTCGTTGGAGATGCGTAATTGGAGAAAAATGCTAGTAAATTTGTAAAAATTTCGGAAAAATTTTGAAAAATTAAATTATATACCTATCTTTGTGTCGGATCGAGATGTAGTTGAATATTACCGGTTATTCCAATTGTTTCATCCAGTTATCAGCTCAGACCATTTTTTCAATTTATGTAATCAGATGCTTATGAATTTGAAACCTATCTGTTTCGCGTTGTCACTCGCCGCATTGGGCGTTCCTCTATCTGCCTTGGCGCAGACTCCGGCACCATTTGACAATCCCGGGGTGACGTCGAATCCCGAACAAGGCGAAATCGGAGCCCTTTCGCGCTTCTCCATCACGTATGAGGACGAAAGGGGTGTCCTCCCGAATCCTTACCAATATTCCATCACAGTGACCCGCTATGGAGAGGAGGACGTGCTGATGGGAGCAACGGCAATGACCGACAGCAAGCAGTACAACATCATGCATATCACCCTTGACCGTACACTTCGCGATCCCGGTGCCTATGTGGTAACCCTCCCTGCCGGTTTTGCCCAAAATTGGGATTATGAAGAGGTGGCCGAGACCAAGTGGCTCTATATCGTCACCGGTGATGATGATGGCACCGATGAACTCAAACCTTACACCAATCTCGGGGTGGATATAAGCCCACGGCAGGGAATATATCCAAAGCTCGGCGAAGATTTCCGTCTGAATTTCGACTATAAGTCGATAGGCGTAAACCCGGCCAAGATGATACGCATGATTGACGATGCAAACGGTGTGGTTTGCGGTACTTTCAGCATTGATTACACCTTTACTGACGACCATCTGGCGGTGCTCAACCAGTTCGTCCTCAAATCCGACAGAGAGATCACCGTCCCCGGTTCTTACACTTTGGAGTTCCCCGAAGGCACATTCTACCGCTCATCCGATAGTGAGAATATCGGAGCGTTCAAATTCCGTTATGTAGTTAACGAGAATGCCGAGCCTTTTACTCCGGATCCCGCCTACAGCTTTGTTTACCCCTCGAGCGGTTCCACATTGCGCGAACTCGACCGTATAGTTGTGACATTCCCGGATTTTGAAAAAGTTATTCCGGCGGCTATGTTCGACATCAAGGTTACTGACGCCGATGGTAATGTTGTATCCAACGGCACAGCTGAATCCGCAAAGGACGGCATTGGCGCAAATCAGGTCGCCATAACCTTTGAACCCGTGCTGTCGGCCGACGGTGAATACACGGTTACTCTCGGCGATGGTACTTTTGTGATTGACGGAAGTAAGAAAAGCAACGAGATCGTATTGAATTACGCTGTGAACGCAAAGGCTTATGACCCTGCCGATCCCGAAAGCCCGTATGATAACCGTGGTGTGGCCATCTTTCCGGAACAGGGGCGTTATAAGTCGCTCAACACATTCGTCTTGACATTTGACTGTGAGAAGACGGGCATCAACTTCGCAAAGATGGTTATGGTCTACAATGACGAAACCGGCGCAGTGTTCGGTACCTGCGGCATTGACTACGGCGCCAATTTTGGCCGTGAGGTTATTGTCGATGTGCTTCCCTGGATGAATGTCCCGGGCATCTATACCATCGAATTCCTTGCCGGCACATTCTATGACTACGGTTCTCCCGAAGAGGAGGAAATGCCGATATACAAGTTCCGTTATGTCATCGACCCTAAAGGTGGAACCGTGGAGCCTGTAAAGGAACAAGTGACTGCCGACCCGGTGTCAGGCTCGATTGTACGCAAGATTGATTTTATCAACGTTACCTTCCCCGAAGTTACGAAAATAGAACGCAGCCACATTCAGGACGATCTCAATGTGGAAATCAGCGTTATCGATGCTAACGGCGATATTGTTTCGGAAGGTTTTGTAAATCCGAGCCAGGCCGGTCTTGCCCCCAATACTATGCAAATCAAGTTTGACCCCGCAATAGGTGAAATCGGCAATTACGACATTGTTTTTGCGCGTCGTGTATTCCTTTTGGGCGAGGAAGGTGGCAAGCGCTTTAATGAAGAGTTCAAGCTCAATTACTCCATCACCGAATCTTCAATCACAGATGTTGAGGCCGACGGCACTTCCGGACTTCCCGCTGCCATATATAACCTGCAGGGTGTGCGTGTCGACAGTGCTGCAGCCCCCGGAACATATATTACGGTAACTCCCGACGGCGAAGCTCGCAAAATAATCGTTCGATAAAAGGAAATTTACAAACTATAAAAGCCAAAGGCTCTGACATCGCTGTGTGTCTGGGCCTTTGGCTTTTCGTGAGGAGCAAAATCACCTTTAACAAACGAATTGAAGGCCAATGGATTGACTCCGGAATGGTTTCGGGAGACAAAATTTTTAAGAAAAAAGTGGTCTGAAAATTTGGCTGATTCGGAAATAAGCACTAATTTTGCAGTGTCAAAAGGAAATAACCCCGCTGACAACGCTAACGGCGATTTAGTGTAGTGGCCTAGCACGCCACCCTCTCACGGTGGAGACCCGGGTTCGATTCCCGGATTCGCTACAAAAGAGACACCATCAACGGTGTCTCTTTTTGTTTTTGCTCCCGGATGTATGTCAGAGCCGTATGCCGAATTTTTCTATCTGCGGCTCGAGCATGCCTCGGGGAATGAACCGGCGCAACGTATCGGTGACGGTGTTGAGCAGTGACTGACGTATGTAATCGTGGCGTATGTAAAGCGATATGCGTCGCTGCGACTGATAATCACCTTCGATACGGCGAACGTTGGCGCGCTGTGCTTCGGTCAGCATCGGCAGGTGCATCTCGGGAATGATGGTGTAGCCTCCGTTGAGATCAACGATTCTTATAAGGGTCTCTATATTCCCGGCCTCGTAGATGTTGCGGCCTTTGGCTCGGGCCTTGCAGAAACTGAAAGCACTGTCGCGCAGGCACTGTGCTTCTTTCATTACCCACATGTTCTCATGTTCGAGGTCGCCTGGATTGAATACTGTCTGTTTGCGTATACAGCTTTCCGAAAGGTAGACAAGGAATTTCTCGGTATACAGTGGAATCTCGAAAATATCCTCTTTGGCATTGCCGCTGACTGCTATTCCGGCATCGATGAGTCCGTGACGCAACGCCGTTAGCATATTTTCGGATCTCATCTCTTCGACAGAAAGTGACACACCGGGATATTCGGCAATGTAGTGACGTATGAATTCCGGGAGGATATATGGAGCCACGCTCGGTCCGACTCCTAAGGCGAGTGCGCCGGAAACTGCCTCTTTCTCCTCCGCCACAAGCTCCGCGATTTTTGATGCTTCAGCGAGGGTACGTTCGGCCTGGGCTATGATCCTTGTGCCGGTAGCTGTTGGCCGTACGCTGCGGTTTGTACGGTCAAATATGCGCACATCAAGTTCTTCCTCGAGTTTCTGCACCATACTGCTCAGGGTAGGTTGCGTCACCCCGCACGCTTCGGCGGCGCCGGCAAAACTGAGATGCCGGTTCACCGCTACGATGTATTTCAACTGCTGTAATGTCATTGTTATAGATAATTTCAATGCAAAGATAGATTAAATCGTTTGTTTATCTATGAATAAATGAAGTAATTTTGCATCAGAAATAAAAGTTGATTATGGCAAAAAAACAGTTTCACCGTCATCAGTCTGTGCCCGGCATGGCCCTCTAT
>URZG01000201.1 GCA_900552325.1 uncultured Porphyromonadaceae bacterium
CGGAACATTGGAGGACATCAGCTGGGCGATAAACGACTGTGCGGTGACATTGGTGAGGCTCTCCTCTGAAAAACCGATGACGATATTGCAGTCGTTCAACAACCTGCGCCTTGAGAGTCTTGAACTTGACAATGTGGAGATGATAGATTACAGGGCGTTCCGCAACATAGGCTCGCTGAAAAGTGTGAGGTTCCCGGCTTCGATAAAGGGGATAGGTCTCGAGACTTTCTCCGGCAACAGTTTTGAGGAGTCGTGGCTCGAGGAAAACCGCGATGGAGAGCCGATTAAGTTGGATTATGAGTCGTTCGCCGACACTAAAGTGGAACGTATCTATATGAACTGCCGCGTGAAGCCGGTTCTGTGGTCGTTCTATCCTTTCGGATACGGTGTGTGGCCTGATTGCCCTGACGAAGATGATGACTATCAGTGGGCATACACCCCGTTCACTTACCCGTTTATGAGCGGTCCTCAGGGTGATACGCCCACATTGGCCGACCTCGGGAAGATACGTCTGTATGTACCCGAGGGATGCCGGGTGATGTATGAGACAGACCCGTACTGGGGAAATTTCACTGTACAGGAATTCCCGTTCGGCGCCGGGATTGACAATGTTATGCAGGGCGATACCGGTGTGTCTGTAGCCGGTTTATCCGGTGCCGTGACAGTAGCGAATTCCACCGCCGCTCCGGTGGGGGTGGGAGTCTTCGATTGTTCCGGAACACGGCGCGCCGCGTTCGTCGTATCCGCGTCAGCCGAGCTGACGCAGCCGCTGAATGCCGGAATCTACATTGTGAAATGCGGTTCCGCTTCGTATAAGGCCGTGGTTCACTGAGCCTGCTCCTGCTCGGCAAGGCGGAGAAGGGTAGAGGGGGTCTCGACGATGTGGTCGGCGTAGGCCTGCCGCAGTTCGGCCACCGGGCGGAATCCCCATGTTACCCCTGCCGATTCCACGCAGGCACGGCGTGCCGTCTCCATATCTATTCCCGAGTCGCCTACATACAGCACGTCGGCTTTCGTCGTGGGCACCTTTCCGAGAATCTCGAACACTATGGAGGGGTCCGGCTTCACGGGGATGCCCTCTTTCTGCCCCTCTACGGCGGCGAAAGGAATCGTGGGGAAATAGTGCTTCATAAGTTTTTCCACTGCCGACTGGTATTTGTTGGATGCCACGGCCACTTTTATCCCTTTTGCCGTCAGTGCTTCGAGCAGCTCGGGGATGCCGTTGTAGGGCACGGTGTCGTCGGCCATGTGTTCGTTGTAGAACTCCATGAAGTATGTGCGCAGGGCATCCACGCGGTCGTTGGTGCGGGCGCTTTCGGGCAGCACGCGTTCCAGCAGACGGGTAATGCCCGAGCCGACAAACTTGGGGTAGGCCGAGATGGGATGGGTGGGGTAGCCGCACTGTTCGAGTGCGAAATTGGCGGCATGGCCGAGGTCGGCGATGGAGTTGAGCAGGGTGCCGTCGAGGTCGAATATAACGAGCTTTTTCATAAGGATACTGTTTGATACAAAGGTGGAACGCGGAGGTCAGAAGGGGTAGCCCACCGAGAAATGGAAAGTGGCGTCGCGGTGCCAGTTGGGATGTATTATGGGCCACGGTTCCTGATTACGGGCCGGGTTATGGGCTTTGAAACCGAGGTCGAAACGGAGCAGGAAGTAGGTGAAATCCATGCGCAGACCGATACCGTAGGCGGCCGCTATCTCCTTGGCGAAGTTGCGGAAGCGGAACAGGCCTCCCGGCTGGTTGGGGTAATCCCGTATGGTCCATATATTGCCGGCGTCCACGAACACCGCTCCTTCAAATACCCAGAAGAGTTTGTTGCGGTATTCGAGGTTTAGTATCAGCGATATGTCGCCGCATTGGTTGATGAAGTCGGTCACATTGTTGCGCGCATCGTAGGCGCCGGGGCCGAGGGTGCGCACACTCCAGCCGCGCACGCCGTTGGCGCCTCCGGCGTAGAAGCGCTTTTCGAACGGTATCATTTTGGAGTTTCCGTAAGGATAACCGATGCCGAAACCGGCGTGGAACGACAGTGAGCTGCGCGGCGTGAAGGCATGGTTGATGGTATAGTCGATCTCCCCCTTGATATATTGCGCGTACTGTATGCCGAGAATTTTGTACACGCCGTCGCTCTTGCGGATTCCCGCCAGGCGCGATATGGCATATAGAAAGTTGCCCGCTATCTCGCCCGAGGCGCGCACGGTGTAGGTGTTGATCTGGCGGGTATGGCGTTCGGGGCCGGTGGAGGCCGGGCGCCGGTTGGTGTGGTTCCAGGTATAGCCCATACGCATGATCAGGTGATCCTCGTAGCTGTAACGCAGCAGGGGATTGTCGGGGGCAATGTTGTTGATGAAATCCTCGGTGTAGCGCGGCAGATTCACAAGGTTGATGTCGATGAGGTCGAAGGTACGCCGCGTCATATTGTGGCGGTCGGCCCATTTGTATTTCCATGCCGCTCCGGCGATGATGCGGGTGTATTCGGGGCGTTCCTGGCGCATGAAGGTCACCGCGAATTCGGTGGAGGCGCGCATGCGGCGCTTGAATCTTTGCGAGAGGAACGGTGCCTCGAATTTAGGGAAGGTGATGCCCACTTCCGCGGCGACCTCGGTATACCGGTCGTTGATGAGTCCGTCGAGGTTGCCCGAAAGACTTTCGTAGGACCCTCTGATCTTGGCCGTGAGCACCTCGCCGCGGTGCGACAGGTTGCGGTTGGTGTAGGTCAGCCCACCCCCTATGCCGAGATCACCCTCGGAGTTGGTGCCGTCCAGCTCCACGCTCACCCCCTGCTTCTTGGTGCGGCTGAGGAGAATGAAGGCGTCGAGAGCTTCGTTGTCGCCGTCGCGTCCCGCCGGCCTGGTTAATATGTTCACGTATTTCAGTATCGCCAGGCGGTTCATCGCCTCGTATGTGCGGTCGATCGCGGCGGTGGAATAAAGCTGCCCGGGACGTACGTAGCATTGGTCGTTGATAGTGCCGGGCCGCAGGTATCGGTCTTTGCCGTAAAGGATTCGCAGCCGGTTGTAGGTTGTGGTGTCGCGCGCCTCGAACGAGTATGTGCCGGCATTGTCGCCGGGATTGAAGTCGGTCACCACATATACATTGCGGAATACGTAGCGTGAATGGCGCCGGCGGGTGGCGGTGGAGTCGTTGTCATCGCGGAGATCCGGGCGCGGATCTCTCACTGTCATGGTAAGGTCTACCCCCCGCGATCCGGCGGTGGTGTCGGCGGTGAACGAGATCGACTCCTTGGTGAAGGCATAGTAGCCGTGGTTGCGGAGACGCTCGGTGATGAATGTGCGTTGCGCGTCGAGCACCGTTCGGTCGAGATTGTCGCCCGCTGCGATGGGGAATAATGTTGAATCGGCCATCACGAGCTGCCGCAGCGCGGGATCGTCGAATTCGTAGGATATGGAATTTACGGTGAACGCCTCGCCGGGGCGCAGCCGGTAGCGCACACGCATCTTTTTGTTGCCGGAGGGGATGGTGTCGACCTCCACCGAGGCGTTGTCGTACCCCTTGTTGATCAGCGCGAGGCGCAGCTGGCGCGCGCTCTGGTCGGTGAGTTCGTTGTCGAAGATAACCGGGGGCTGTCCGATTTTACGCAGCCACCGGTTGAAGCGCGAGGTGGAGTCGCGTCCCGAGAGGTTGTATATGCCGAGCTGGAGCTTGGCGAAGCCGAGTACCTTGTGGTTTGGTGTCTGGCGGAGGTAGTTGTAGAGTTCTGCGGTCTTTACCCCCGACGAATCCTCCACGATGATGTCGACCTTATCCAGTAGCCTGCTTCCGTCGGGCACATGGCGTGTGGTGCCGCAACCCCACAAGAGGGTCGCGGCAATCATGGCCAGGATGCATTTCAGGAATGATTTCATCAGAGTCGGATTATGCCGTGGCGGCATCGGGGATGGAGCGGAGGCCTCTCGGCATCACTCCATGAGTTTGCGGTAGCGGCGCCGCGGGGGTTCCTTGCCGCCGTTCTGAGCCTTTTTCCAGGCTTCGTAGTCGGAATAGGAACCTTCGTAGTAGACCACTTTGCCGTCACCCTCGAAGGAGAGGATGTGGGTGCAGATACGGTCGAGGAACCAGCGGTCGTGGCTTACGACCACGGCGCAGCCGGCGAAATTCTCCAGACCCTCTTCCAGGGCGCGGA
>URZG01000202.1 GCA_900552325.1 uncultured Porphyromonadaceae bacterium
TCCGCAGCGAGCGCGCACGTTCAGGCAAGCTGGCTCTCTCCATGAAGGAGCTGACGGCCATCGAGCCGGGCGACTTTATCGTTCACGCCGACCACGGAGTGGGGCGCTTCGGCGGCCTGCTCCGCACCAACGTCAACGGCACGACGCAGGAGATGATCAAGCTGATCTACAAGAACAACGACTGCATTTTCGTCTCCATCCACGCCCTGCACAAACTCTCGAAATACCGCGGCAAGGAGGGGGTGGAGCCTGCCGTCAACAAGCTCGGCTCCGGCGCCTGGAACCGCCTGAAAGAGAAGACCAAGACCAAACTCAAGGATATTGCCCGCGACCTTATACGCCTCTATGCCGCCCGCAAGGACGAGCAGGGATTTCAGTTCTCTCCCGACACCTACCTGCAGCATGAGCTGGAGGCGTCGTTCATCTACGAGGACACCCCCGATCAGCTCACCGCCACGCAGGCCGTGAAGCACGATATGGAGAGTCCGCGCCCGATGGACCGCCTGATCTGCGGCGACGTGGGGTTCGGCAAGACGGAGATTGCGGTGCGCGCGGCGCTCAAGGCTGCCGCCGACTCCAAGCAGGTGGCGGTGCTGGTGCCTACCACGGTGCTGGCATATCAGCATTTCCGCACTTTCGCCGAGCGCCTGAAAGGGTTCCCCGTCAGGGTGGACTACCTCTCCCGCGCACGCACGGCCAAGCAGGCGCGCCAGATTCTCGCCGACCTTGCCGAGGGGAAGATCGACATCCTCGTCGGCACCCACCGCATCGTCGGCAAGGATGTGAAATTCAAGGACCTCGGACTCCTGGTGATCGATGAGGAGCAGAAGTTCGGCGTGGCCGTGAAGGAGAAGCTGAAGCAGATGAAGACTTCGGTCGACACCCTCACGATGTCGGCGACCCCCATACCGCGCACCCTGCAGTTCTCCCTCATGGGCGCCCGCGACCTCAGCAACATCAATACGCCGCCCCCGAACCGCTACCCGGTGCTGACCTCGGTAAGCTCCCTCACCGACGAGCTTCTGGCCGAGGCGGTGAACTTCGAGATGGCGCGCAACGGCCAGGTGTTCATCGTCAACAACCGCATCGAGGGGCTTTACCAGCTCGAGCAGATGGTGAAGCGCGTGGTGCCGGATGCCCGTACCCTCGTGGCACACGGACAGATGCCGCCCGAACAGCTTGAGAAGGCCATCATCGACTTCTCCAATCACGACTATGATGTGCTGCTGGCGACGACCATCATCGAGTCGGGTATCGACATGCCGAACGTCAACACCATCATCGTCAACAACGCCCAGAATTTCGGCCTCAGCGAACTCCATCAGCTGCGCGGGCGCGTGGGGCGCTCCTCGCGCAAGGCGTTCTGCTACCTGATGGTGCCTCCGGGCGCGCCGGTGTCGCCTGTGGCGCGCCGTCGCCTCCAGGCCATCGAAAGTTTCTCCGATCTGGGTTCGGGAATCCATATCGCCATGCAGGACCTCGACATCCGCGGCGCCGGAAACCTCCTCGGCGCGGAGCAGAGCGGCTTCATCGCCGACCTGGGTTACGAGACGTACCAGCGCATCCTCAAGGAGGCCGTCACCGAGCTGCGCACCACGGAGTTCGCCGGAGTGCTGACGTCGGAGAAGTCGGGCGACGAGGAGGCTGACTCCGAGGAGTTTGTGGCCGACTGCGTGATTGAGTCGGACCTCGAGCTGCTTCTCCCCGCCGACTATGTGCCGCAGGAGAGCGAGCGCATAGCTCTCTATCGCGAACTGGATTCTATGGAACTGGACGCCGACATCGAGGCGTTCTGCGCCCGTCTGGAGGACCGTTTCGGGCCGCTCCCGGAGGTTACGCGCGAACTGGTGCGTGTGCCGAGGCTGCGCCGCCTGGCGCGGCAGCTCGGCGTGGAGAAGGTGGCACTGAAATCGGGGCAGATGTATCTCTATTTCGTCGACGACTCCAACAAAGCCTACTATCAGTCGGCGGCTTTCGGGCGCCTCATCACCTATCTGCAGCAGAACCCCGGCCGTGTGAAAATCCGCGAGAACGCCGCCACAGGCCGCCGCTCCTTCGCCATCTCCACCGTCCCCACCGTCTCCGCCGCTGCTGCCCTCCTGGCCTCCGTCCGCGCCCTCCCCGCCTCCTGACCCCCGGATGGCGACTCTAACTCCTAACCTCTTGCCTCTTGCCTTTTACTCCACCTCGTTGCCGTTCTTGTCAATATCAAAATAACGACCATTAAGATTGACTCGTGCTTTCCCATTCCTAAACATGAAGGCTTCATCATATTTTGCAGGAATTATAAACTCACCCTTCTTATCAATATACCCGTATTTGCCATTAATCTTAACCCTTGCCATTCCATCCAAGAATATAAAAGCTCTCTCGTAAATGGCGGGGATTACTAATTTACCGGTTTTATCAATGTATCCCTCTTTTCCCGCTATTTTCACACAAGCAAGACCCTCTGAAAATTTGGAAGCCTTATCATAAAGGAAAGGAATGACAATTTTGTCATTTTTGTCGATAAAACCATATTTGTCGTTGAGTTTTACCGCAGCCAATCCTTCTAAAAATGCGAAACCGCTATCATATTTTGCCGGTATGACGAGGCTGCCGGTTTTATCAATGAATCCATATTTGCCGTTGACTTTTACGGCTGCCAATCCCTCTGAAAATGAATGAGCCTCATCATATTCACCGGGAAGGACCACGCGGTCGTTTTTATCAATAAATCTCCATTTTTCCTTACTCTTTACGCAGCTTAGTCCCTCGGAGAAACCGTTGATACCATCATATTTGGCCGGGATGACGATGTGGCCGTTTTCATCTTTGAAACCCCATTTGCCGTTGTTGTCTTTGAATGGCTTGTAATTGACGACGGTAACCTCGGGTTCCAGGCGCCCTGCGATGGTTGTTATCTCGCTGTCGGTGACGGTAGGGGTTAGGGTCTGCGGGGTGTAGCCCGTGGCGGCGATGGTGACGTTGTGGGAGCCGATGAGGAGGTGGTCGACTACCGTGGGGGTGACGCCGCGGGAGGTACCGTCGATGGTGACTGTGGCGCCGACAGGCTCAAAATCGATGTTGAGGGCGCCGGTGATGGGGGTGAGGGCCGGGAGGTTGACTGTGGCCGTCTCGCCGGTGAGCACGTTGACCATCTGTTCCGCGGGGCGGTAGGAGGGGTGACGCCCCTCCACGAGATAGCTGTCGGGAAGGAGGTCGCCGCGCCACGAGCCGGTACCCATCTGTTCGCCGTTGACGTATATTTCAGTCGCGGGGGTGGTGGAGGTCACGGCGAGGGTGCCTTTGGTGGAGCGGAGGGTGACCGACTTCTCCACGCGGGCGCCGCTGACGGTCACCTCTCCGTCTTCGGCGAGATGGGCCGGTGCCTCAACGTGGTAAGAGTATGTGCCGTTGCGGAGCATTATCTTGGCAGTGCCGTCGCGCACCTCTCGTTCCTTGCCGTCGACGGTGACGCGGGCGTTGGCGGGCGACACTTTCATTACCAGATAGTTCATCCCGGCGGCAGCCGACCGCTGCGGTGCCGATGGGAGCGTGAGGGTTATGGCGTATGTCACCTTCGGCATCAGGGCGTCGATGCCGTAGTCGGCGAAATTGATCATCAGCGGCAGGAAGGAACGTGATTTTATCTGGAGCATCTTCGAGCCGCCGACCATATACACCCAGTAGTCGCCGGTCTTGTGTTCAACGGGCTGCATCACGTTGCCGAGAAACTCCACATCGTCGGCCAGCACCTCCACGCGCACCAGGGCGCACGGCTCGCCGTTATTGTCGAGCCGCGGGTACTTGCTTGCCGAAAGGTCGGTCGGAGTCATTTCCATCCGTTCCACGGTAGCTTTCTGCGCCGCGCCGCAGAGGGCCACGCACATCATCGCCACCGGGAGTATATATCGCTGAAAAAGAGTAATCATAATGCGTAATCGGTTTATCTCCGCAAATATACGCATTTCACGGGAAATAGGAAAGCAGGCGCGCCATTATGCGGACGCTCCGCGGAGCGTCCCTACAGATTGTGGCGCGAACGCAGAGAGCGTTTCTCCCGGATGGCTCCTCTAACCTCTAACCTCTAACCTCTCGCCTCTTGCCTCTTGCCTCTTGCCTCTTGCCTCTTGCCTCTTGCCTCTTG
>URZG01000203.1 GCA_900552325.1 uncultured Porphyromonadaceae bacterium
AGACTAATTCCGGTGCCAAAAAGAGGTTCGCCCTTACCGGATCAGGAAAGATCAAGAGAAAACATGCTTTCAAGTCGCACATTCTCACAAAGAAGACTAAAAAGCAGAAACGTAACCTTACCCACTTCTCTACCGTAGCCAAGGTTGACGAAGCCAATGTAAAGGCATTACTTGGCCTTAAATAATCCGCTGTTTCAGATCGGATTACGCCTTAGCTCAAATCATCGTTCAATTCATTTATTAACCGGGTGATTAGCCGAAAGAGCCGGTGCTTGACGCCCCAGGCCGCTAACTCCCAAAAAAAGAACTACAATGCCAAGATCAGTTAACCACGTAGCATCACGTGCTCGTCGTAAGAAAATCCTGAAATTAACCCGCGGTTACTTCGGCTGCCGCAAAAACGTGTGGACCGTTGCCAAGAACACCTGGGAAAAAGGTCTCACCTACGCTTACCGCGACCGCAAGAACAAGAAGCGCAACTTCCGCGCTCTCTGGATCCAGCGTATCAACGCCGCCGCCCGCATGGAGGATCTTTCTTACTCCAAGCTCATGGGTCTTATCCACAAGGCCGGCATCGAGATCAACCGCAAGGTGCTCGCCGACCTCGCTCTCAACAACCCCGCCGCTTTCAAGGCTGTTGTTGACAAGGTGAAGAACGCCTGATAAGCCCTACGCCATAACAGACACAGCGCCCCGGTTTCCGAAAGGAATCCGGGGCGCGCTTATATCTGTCCATAATAGAATTCAGTTCCCTACGTGAGTCTCTTTATCTCTTTATCTCTTTATCTCTTTATCTCTTTATCTCTTTATCTCTTTATAGGGGGTGTTTCTTTATAAACGTGATTGATTATTGGGAGGTGCTATTGTTGCCGAGGATGCGGGCCTGCTGGGCGACGGATTCGGCATGGATAGCAGAGAATATATCGTGCATGAAAGGGGCCGGGAGACCTGCGGCACGGGCTTGTTCGATACGGGTGGCCATCAGCTGTTCGTAGCGTTGAGGCTGCACGACGGTCATGTCGTTGGCTTTTTTTATAGCGCCTATCTCGCGGGCTATCGCCATGCGGCGTGCAAGAATGTCGATAAGCTGATCGTCAAGCTGGTCGAGGGAACCGCGGAGGCGTGTGAGTTCCTCTGATGCCACTGTGTTGCGGCGTTTCGTGAGTCCGGAGATGAGTGCGGCGAGTTCTTCGGGGGTAATCTGTTGCGCGCTGTCGCTAAGGGCTTGTGCCGGACAGCAGTGGCTTTCGATTATCAGGCCGTCGAATTTGAGGTCAAGGGCTTCCTGGGCGAGAGTTCGCGCTTGCCGCCGATGTGACTGGGGTCGCATAATATCTGCAGGGATGGCATACGGCGGTGCAGTTCTATGGGGATATGCCAGTTGGGGGCGTTACGATAGGTCTTGAGGCCGTATGAACTGAATCCGCGGTGAACGGCAGTGATGCGTGTTATTCCCGCGTTGTAGAGGCGTGTGATGGCTCCGATCCATAATTCAAGATCGGGGTTTACGGGGTTTTTCACCATCAGTGCCACAGATTCGGGCGCTATTCCGTTTTCCTTGCAGAACGATGATATTGTATCGGCGATTTCCTGCACGGCGAAAGGATTGGCCGTTGTGCGTGCTCCGATCCATAGGATGCGTATACCGGCTTCGAGGGCCTTGCAGGTATGTTGGCCGTTGGCTACTTCGGTTGAAGCGCATAGGCCATAGAGGGCTTCGGCCTCGCGCAGCCATTGCAGCGCCACATCCCCGCGTCCTTCGAATCCTCCCGGCATCGTACGTGGCTTCCATACTCCTGCGCGCAGGTAACGGACCCCGGCGGAGGCAAGCTGCCGGGCTGTTTCAAGAAGTTGAGTGCGTGATTCGGCGCTGCATGGGCCTGCTACTATTACAGGCGAGCCGTCGGCGGCAGGAGGAAAGGCGGGGGAGAGTCTGTTGAATTCAGTGTTCATAAACATCCAAAAAGGATGAACCTCCGGTCGGGAAAAGTTCATCCTTTTGTATTCTTTTGTGAAAAAAGCGGTTATCAATCGGGGAGAACGCGGCGGGCGCTGAGGAAGCGTGCGGCGTAATAGGGGGCGGAGAGTTTGTCGATACGGATGCCCGAGCGTGCCGCGTGTATGAATGTGATCTCACCACTTACAGGGTCGGCGGTCACCGCGATACCCACATGGCCCACACGGCCTGAGCGGGAGGCGCGACCGGTAAAGAACAGCAGGTCGCCGGGCTGTACCTCCTTGCGCTGCACTTTGCGTCCCTGTGTGGACTGTACGGAGGAGGAGGGGGAGAGGGTGTAGCCGAAGTTGGAGTAGACGTAGCTTGTGAAACCGGAGCAGTCAAAGCCTTTGGGGGAACGGCCGCCATGTACATAACGTGTACCCATGAAGCGCTTAGCGAAGCCGAGCATGTCGGCGGTGAGGGCTGCGGATTCCTCTGACTGGCCGGGCTCCGACAGGAGCTCCATTCCGGCTGCGGGAACTATTTCGAAGGGGTTGGTCCGGGATACGGAAGCGAGACTCATCTCCTCGGCCTCGGAGGCGGCTCTTGAAGCTGCCACTACGTGTGTGGCTGCGTGCTGGGAGGGGGGAGTCAGTTTTTTTGAGGCGGGTTTGGCTGCCGAAACCGGAAGGGCGACGGCGAGCATGGCTCCGCAGATAGTGCAAATCAGTTTGTTCATTCTTTTACGCACGGGGGAACACGTTCTCCCGATTTTAGATTTTCGGATTATGATGGCCACTATCGGCGCATCTGAGGTAGAGATGACTGCACGGCAAGTCATCAGTCAGGCCACTTGTGCCTGATGAGTCAGAACCTGAAAAATCGAATGAAAAATAGATTACTTTCGATATAAGATGCTCGGGGAAATCCGGGTATGGAATCCACGGCGATTGGTTCTTGTCGCCGCCGGTGATAGCGTATCGGGCGGCTGCAAAGGGGAACGATGATGTGACTGTTTCCTTTTACCGATTGCAAAGTTAGTGATTTTCAGCGTCGTTTTCAAGTTATCCGGGAGTAATAAACCCTTTTAAATGTTAAGGTTTTTAAAATATGGGTATAAAAAAGAGCGATATTGCACACATCGGTTCCGGCGTGTGCAATATCGCATGAACAATTTCCATTAAGCGCCCCGGTTGCCGTTAACCGGTTGTAGGTAATATCAGATGGCACGGATCGGCGCGTCAGGTATGTCGGTATCAGGCACCGATTACAGAGAGAAGCTGCGTTGCGGCGTTTTTGGTGTCGACCTTATTTATTATGTGGGTGATGACGTGGTCGGCGTTGGTTATGAAGGTGGTGCGCACAGTGCCCATATATTCGCGTCCGGCCATCTTCTTTTTCTGCCATACGCCGAAGGCCTGGTTCACTTCGGTGCCGGTGTCGGAGAGGAGGATGAAGTTGAGGTTATGTTTTTCCCGGAATTTGAGGTGGCTTGCAGGAGCGTCCTTGCTGATTCCGATGACGGTATATCCCAGTGCTGAGAGAGAATCATAGCCGTCGCGTATGGAACAGGCTTCGGCGGTGCAACCGGGAGTGTTGTCCTTGGGATAAAAATATATGATCAGGGGTTTACCTTTGAAATCGGATGCCGTGACAGTATGCCCCTGGGCGTCCGTACCGAGTATTTCAGGAATTTTGTCGCCGATATTCATAAGTTTGTATTCGTTTATGGTTAGACGGTATGATGTGTTCGAATATTTTCTAAAAGCAACACCACCGGCTGTACGTTGACTGCCGGCGGCGTTAGACCGTTAGTTGTAGCGGGTTGGGATTGGAGACCGATCAGGCCTGAACGAGCTGGAAGAGAAGATCTTTCTCGTCCTCTTCATTGGGAAGGATGGCGATTTTGCCTTCACGGGCGAGCCAGCCGATAGCTGCGAAAACTTCTTTGTCCTTGAGTTTGGTGATTTTTTTGAGCTGCTTGAGACCTACGGTATCGGTTGCGCTGAGGGCGTTCCATACCAGGCCTGCCCATGATCCGATTGCTTCAGTGTTCATAACAAATTATTTTTTTATGGTTAAACTTTTATTTGAATCACTTGTTTACTGGTACAACTGCGGTGCAAATATACGCAAAATCTCTGGAAAAGACGAATAAAAAGGGACAAATGTCTTCGTAATGCCTGTC
>URZG01000204.1 GCA_900552325.1 uncultured Porphyromonadaceae bacterium
TCATAAACCGTTCGGGCATTACCTTGCGAGTGCGTATGGCTGATATCCGTATCCTCGGACGATACACACAGGGCGTGCGCGTTATCAACCTCTCTAAGCGTGGAGATGAAATCGCTTCGGTATGTTGCGTGGATACCGATCCCGAAGAAGAGGCTGTGGAGGCTATCGAGAATCCCGAAGAGATTCCGGCAGATGCCACAGTCGGTGACGAGACCGAGGTAACCATAGAGGAAGAGGAAGCCGACGATGACGAGCTTCTTGGTGATGATGCCGAGGAGAACGAAGAGGAGTCCGACGATTCCGACAATGTGCAGCCGACTCTTTTTTAAACCACAGAATTAAACACCAACTATATAACTAACAGATTCAGGCTATGAAAAAAATTAGCTTACTTGGACTTGGAATGCTTACCGCAACCTGCGCCATGGCTCAGCAGCCATTGGTCAAGGATGTGGAGCGCGAACTTAAAAGCGCCCCCGAAAGCTATCCCGCCGCCATTGAAAAACTGAAACCCGCTTTCACCGATGAAGGTTCGGCTACGGACGCTTACACCTGGTTTGTCGCCGGTAAAGGTGCGGTTGATTTCTTTGACAACCAGCAGGTCCTTATCCAGATGGGTAACGACAAAGTCGACAAGAAGGCCGTAGGCCACGCGCTTGTGGATGGTTTAGGTTTCTTTGAGAAGGCTCTTCCTCTTGATTCCGTGGCTGATGCCAAAGGCAAGATAAAGACCAAATATTCCAAGAAGATCCTGGATCTCGCTCAGAACCACTATCTTGACCTCCAGAATGCTGCCGTGTATATGTATCAGTCCGAGGATTTCCCCGGCGCATACGAGGCATGGCGTCTGTTCGCGGAAGGTAAAGAGAATCCCATGCTCGCCCCCAAGGCCAAACAGTATGCCGATACCGTATTCGGTGAGATATACTTCAACATGGGTCTGGCTTCCGCTCTCAACAAGGATCATCAGAAATCACTGGACGCTTTCAAGAAGGCTATTCAGCTCGGTTACGAGAAGAAGAACGCCTACGACTTCGCTATTTCCGAAGCATCCGAACTGCAGAACACAGGTGAGATGGCTGAAATCGCACGTATGGCCTATCCTATCTACGGCAAGGAGGATTCGCGCTACATCGGTTTCATGGTGAATGATCTTATCGCGAAGAAGGATTTCGCAAACGCCAACAAGATGCTCGACGAGTATATCGCTGCCGAGCCTGACAACTCCGAACTCTATTACGTGAAAGGGATCCTTTGCGACAGCGAAGGTAATACCGAGGGGGCCATCGCCGCTTTCCGCAAAGCTATCGAGCTCAATGCCGAGAACGCACGCGCTCTTCTTCAGCTCGGTTACCAGTTGTGCAAACAGGGCGACGCCATCGACGAGTCGGAAGGCGGAGGCCTTTCAAATGCAGAATACAACAAACTGCGTGCCGAGAAAGTGGATCCTCTCTATCGCGAGGCTGCCGGCTATCTGGAGCAGGCCTACAAACTCAACGAGGAGCTTGACGATGCCCGTACTCTTCTCCGTGGAATCTACTACAAACTCAATGACGAGGAGAACCTCAAACGTGTGGAGGCTATGTGATTCTGCCGGTAAGGCATTATTGAATTGAAATTTAAACCGGCTGCATTTTCATTGACGATGCAGCCGGTATTTTTTATGATAAGATTATGAGACTTGACGGACGACGCAGAAGCTCCAATATGTCCGACCGGCGTGGATCAGGTCGCGCCGTCGGCATCGGAGGAGGAATTATAGGTCTGGTTGTCGTGGCAGTGATGACTCTGCTTGGCGGCGGGGACTTCGGTGATGTCATACAGAATGTAACTGCCAACGGAGGCGGGAACTTTTCGTACAGCGGGAACTATACTCCCGATGCGGAGGACGAGCGTCTTGCCGATCTCGCATCTAAAGTACTCGCCGGAACGGAAGATGTATGGACCGAGGAATTCCGGCGCCGTGGGTGGGGAGAATATGAGTGCCCCAAAATGGTTCTTTATTCGGGCGCGATACAGTCCGGATGCGGGCACGCCACATCCCAGATCGGCCCTTTCTATTGTTCGGCGGACCAGACTGTATATATCGACCTGTCCTTTTTCAAAGATATGAAACGTGCGATCGGAGCCGGAGGCGATTTCGCTTACGCTTATGTAATTGCCCATGAAGTCGGCCACCACGTGCAGTACTTGCTGGGCACGCTCGACGAGGCCCACTCGCTTATGAACCGGTTGCCGGAAACCGAGGCCAATAAAGTGAGTGTGCGGCTTGAATTGCAGGCGGATTTCTACGCGGGAGTATGGGCCAACCGTGACAATGAGATGTTCGGATCACTTGAACCGGGTGATGTGGAACTGGCCATAGACGCCGCCTCCAAGATCGGGGATGACTACCTTCAGCGCAAAGCCACCGGAACGGAACAGCCCGACTCATTCAATCACGGGCGATCATCGCAACGTGTCAGATGGTTGTCCAAAGGGCTGAAAACGGGGGATCCGCTCCAGGGCGACACTTTTACCCCGCAATATTCCGAGCTTTGATTATTCCCGGTTGGGAGGGAGCGCCGTTGTTTCTTCCGGGGTGTCCTCCGCGACCGGAATGGTGGCGTCCTCGTCACCGTCCTCTTCCGCGACAAGTTCGGCCTGGCGTATCCTCTTCTTGGGCGTCAGGCCGAGTTTGCGCAACATCTCGAACTGCGAGACAAGGCCGCCGCGGCCTGTAAGCCGTTTCTCGGCTGTCTCGTAGGTTTTACTTACGCGGGCGAGGATAGTACCGATTTCGGCGAAAGAATCCATGAATCCGGCCATACGTGAATAGAGTTCATTCCCGCGGCCCACGATCTTCTCTACATTGCGTTCCTGCCGTTCGTGCTGCCAGAGGTGATATACAAGTTTTAACGACAGCATCAGATTTGAAGGCGTTATTATCGCCACCCGCTTCTGCAGCGCGTATTCTATCAGATCAGGCTGTGTACGCACCGCCGCCATATATGAAGAATCGGTAGGCAGGAACATCATCACCATCTCCACCGCACCCGGCTGCGAGGCGGTATAGTCTTTCGCCGCGAGTTCGTCGACATGGCGGCGAACTGACCGCGCGTGGTCCGTAAGCAGTTTTTCGGCTACGGCCGGATCCGTGTCCTGCGCCTCTACGGCCGCCGCGTATGCCGTCAGCGATACTTTCGAGTCAATGATCACGGCTCGTTCATCGGGCAGTTGCACCACGACATCGGGGCGCTGCTGCTGCCCCTCCGAACCTGCACGCGAGTTCTGGAGAACAAACTCGTGGTCGCGGCGCAGTCCGCTCTCCTCCAGGATATGTTCGAGCACCATTTCGCCCCAACGTCCCTGGGCGCGGTTGTCGCCGCGAAGAGCCCGTCCGAGGGCTGCCGCGTCGGATGATATTTTCTCAGTCTGGCGTTGCATCTGTTCCACCGCCTGTTGTTGCTGCTGCTGGAAAAGTTTCATTGCGGTAGAGAACGCGCCCTGCAGTTCACGGCGTCCTACCTCCGATGCGGTATGCGTTTCGCGGGTGAGCTTGCCGAGCTCATTGAACTGCCGGCGTACAGGCTCAAGCAACTCGTTTATCTGCCTGGAGTTCTCATTTGCGAGGGCCGACTGTTTCTGTGCCAGAGCCTCGCTCTGTTGCTTCCCGAGCTCTGCTTTCAGGCTCTCGAATCTTTCCTGCCAGCGGTCGTTATCCTCCTTTGCCGCGCGCAGATATTCGGCATGCCGTGCTTCCATTCTGGCGGCATGTTCGGTTTCCAGGGCGGCGATACGGTCCTCTGCGCGCCGACGCTCGTTGTCAGCGCGTGAATCTGCTTCTTTTATCCTTGATTCAGCCTGTTCTGACAATTTGTGTTCTGCTTCCAGGCGTGCCGAGAGGGCACTTATCTGCGGCTTCACTGAGGTCTTTCCGGCGAACCAACCTGCCACCGCTCCTATGATTACGCCCAGAAGGGCAACAACAGCATATTCCATCTTCCGTTATGTTTGCAAATTATGTTTGGCAGTACAAAAGTAACGAATTTTCGGAACATGAACGATGATGATACGGAAATTCTATGTAACTTTGCATTTT
>URZG01000205.1 GCA_900552325.1 uncultured Porphyromonadaceae bacterium
CGATGAGGATAGGCATCTGCAGCAGCATCGGCAGGCACCCCGAGAAGGGCGACGCGCCGGCCTTGGAGTAGAGCGCCATCGTCTTCTGCTGGCGTGTCATGGAGTTCTCGTTGCCGGGATACTTGTCATTGATCTCCTTGATCTCCGGGGCGAGCACGCGCATCTTGGCCTGCGACATGTAGCTCTTGTAGGTGAAGGGGAATAGGATGATCTTGATGAAGATCGTCAGCATCAGGATGATGATGCCGTAGTTGGATATGAACCCGCTGAGGAAGGTGAACACGGGGATGATTATCAGCGTGTTGATCCAGCGGAAGAGGCTCCATCCCAACGGTATGAGACGGGTAAGGTCGAGCGAGGGATCATCTTTGGAGGCTTTGAGCTGCGAGTCGAGGGAGTGGAGAAGCGGGTAAAGGTTCGGGCCCATGAAGATGTCGATAGCCACGGGTACCTCTTCGGTGGAGGTGTAGTCCATCGTTGCCTTGGCCGAAAGATCCTTGAGATAGTCGGGGGTATCCTTGAGGTCCACCGTGGCCACCTCGGCGGAGGTGAACGAGGTGCGGGGGATCATCACCGTGGAGAAGAACTGGTTCTTGAAGGCGATCCATTTCAGGCGCTGGTCGAGGCTCTTCTGCTTGTCGCCCTGCATGGC
Organism: uncultured Porphyromonadaceae bacterium; assembly: GCA_900552325.1. Lineage (GTDB taxonomy): Bacteria > Bacteroidota > Bacteroidia > Bacteroidales > Muribaculaceae > UBA7173. Next base: position 653 of record URZG01000205.1, read on the forward strand.
GAGGTCGTCGGGGGTATCGCCCAGGAACTTGTAGTAGAGTCCCGAGTTGCGTTCCTCGAAGGTGCGACCGCGCTCGTTGCGGGCAAGTTTCTGCGCCCATACGAAATCAGCCGAGGCCACCGAGGGGGGTATGATCTTCTGCATCCCCTTCTGCACCACCTCCATGCGCACCACGTATGAGCCGGGGGCCAGCGTGTAGCGGAGAGCCCACTGGGCGCCGTCGCCGAGGTCGAGCTTCATCATCACGGTGGAATCGTTGACCTGCTCGGGGGTGAAATAGAAGTCGGCGGTGTCGAAGCGGTTCGTCGCCGAGGTCAGCACGAAAGAGTAGGCGGCATCTTCGGGGCGGCAGATCTCCACTTTCGCGGTGTCGATCTGTTTCTCGTTCTTCTTGTCGGGGAGGTAGGTGAAATATTTCTGAAGGGTGGCGCGGGATATGCGACCACCTTTGGAGGCGATTTCCAGTTCCAGAACGTCATTGCTGAGCTTCACGGTACGGTCCTCACCGCTGAGATAACGGGCGAACCCGCGGTAGCGGTCGGCGTCGGCCAGGGCCGAACGGAGGTTGTCGATGGCTGCGCGGCGGTTGGCGGGCGAGAGGTCGTCGCCGAACTGCGCCCCGGCCACGGCGGCATAGGTGAGCACGGTATCCACGGCCTGCACCGTACCGGTCACGGCTGTGCCGTCGTAGAGCAGGTTCACTTTGTCGGTGCGGTAGCGGTACTCGGTGGGAGCGAGCGAATCGGCGCGCTCGGTGCCGATCTGACGCATGATGGCGGGCACCGCGGCGGCCTCGGCTGCGGTGATGGTGTCGATTCGGAGCGACTGCTCTTTCTCGGCCTTCTCGGCCCGGGCCTGCTCCGTCTCTTCCAGAAGGGCGTCGCGGTTCTCCTTGTTACCCTCGGTGAACATCATGAACCCGAAGAGAACCATACCCATCAGGAGCATGCCCAGAAGTGTATTCTTATCCATTCAGAAAAAAGTGTGTTTGGATGAGTTTATGTTAACGTTTTGATTCTTTGTATTCTATCGCGGCTTTTATGAACGACATGAACAGCGGGTTGGGTTCCAGCACCGTGGAGGAGTATTCCGGATGGTACTGTGTGCCGAGGAACCAGCGTTTGCCGGGGAGCTCCACGACCTCCACCAGGTGTGTGCGCGGATTCTCGCCCACGCACTGCATGCCGGCCTCCTCGAAGGCGGTGCGGTAAGCCTCGTTGAACTCGAAACGGTGACGGTGGCGTTCGCTCACCATCTCCTTGCCGTAGGCCCCGGCGGCCAGTGAGCCGGGACGCAGGGCGCAGTCGTAGGCTCCCAGACGCATCGTGCCACCCATGTCGGCGATACCTTTCTGCTCCTCCATCAGGTCGATCACGTTGTGGTGAGTGGAGTGGTCCATCTCCGTGGAGTTGGCGTCAGTGAGTCCCAGCACGTTGCGGGCGAACTCTATGACCATGCACTGCATCCCCAGGCAGATGCCGAATGTGGGGATGTCGTGCTCGCGCGCCCATTTCAGGGCCACGAACTTGCCCTCGATACCGCGCTGCCCGAAGCCGGGGGCGATAATCACGCCGTCGAGACCCGACAGAAGCTCGTCAGCGTTCGAGGCATCGAGCTTCTCGGAGTGTATATATTTGATTTTCAGACAGTGGTCGGCGTAGGTAGCCGCATGGAAAAGCGCCTCGTTGATCGACTTGTAGGCATCCTGAAGCTCTACATACTTGCCGACGAGTCCGACAGTCACCTCTTCGGTGGCGGCACGCATCTTCTCCACGAAATTCATCCAGGGGGCCATGTGCGGCTCCCCCTGGGGAGTGACGCCCGTCTTCTCGAGCACGATCTCGTCGAGGTGCTGGGCGTGCATCGTCAGGGGCACCTCGTAGATCGAGGGGACATCCTGGCTCTGTATCACCGCGTTGGGGGCCACGTTGCAGAAAAGGGCGATCTTGCGGCGCACCTCCTCCGTGACGGGGTGCTCGGTGCGGAGCACAAGCACGTCGGGCTGAATCCCCAGCTCCTGCAGCTGCTTGACAGAGTGCTGCGTAGGCTTGGTTTTCAGCTCCTTGGCGGCGGCGATGTAAGGCACGTAGGTGAGGTGGATGCAAAGCGAGTCGCGGCCCAGCTCCCAGCGCAACTGTCGCACGGCCTCGAGGAACGGCAGCGACTCGATGTCGCCTACCACGCCGCCGATCTCGGTGATGATATAGTCGTAGTCGCCGGTATGGCCCAGAGCCTTGACGCAGCGCTTGATCTCATCGGTGATGTGGGGTACTATCTGCACCGTGCGGCCCAGATAGTCGCCGTGGCGCTCTTTGTTGATGACACTCTGGTAGATGCGGCCGGTGGTCACGTTGTTGGCGCGGGTGGTGCGCACGTTGGTGAACCGCTCGTAATGCCCCAGGTCAAGGTCAGCCTCATGGCCATCGACGGTAACATAACATTCCCCGTGTTCGTAGGGATTGAGCGTGCCGGGGTCAATGTTGATGTAAGGGTCGAATTTCTGGATTGTCACCCTGTAGCCGCGGGCCTTCAGCAGGCACGCCAGCGACGAAGAGATTATACCTTTGCCGAGCGACGACACCACGCCGCCGGTAACGAAGATGTATTTCGTTTCCACTTCTCCTGATGATTTATTGAGCAATATCAAGCCACAAAGGTACACATTTTTTCCGAAAGGAAACCTAACACCCGTTACTTTTTTGGAAGCGCTCATGGCGCCTCACGGCCTACGAAAGACAAATGCAACCATTCAACGATTTTTCACCTGCAATATTTGCTGCAAACAGTAATTTTACATATTTTTGCCAAAAATAAGACAATACACCCGACATTTTGCAGCACAATACTCAGCAACTCACTATTTCAATCTCATCTTTATGACCAGATTTAACATCGCCACGGCTATCGCGGCAGCTATCCTGGAGCTACACCCTGCGGCAGGATATTCACAGGAACCGGTAAGCCGAAGCGCGACACCGCCCCGACTCCGACGGCACCCACACCTACCACATCACCGCAGTCTACGATAAGGGTGAAAGTCGCCCATCCGACAGCGCCTCGGTCGACTTCTCGGCTCTCTCCACGGCTGAAGCCCCCGACGCCCACGTCACTGTCAGAGGCACCACAATCATCTGCGACGCACCCTTTGAGGTCTACGACCTTGCCGGACGTCACGCCGCCTCCGCCCACGGCTCCGTGACCCTCGCCCCGGGCATCTACCTCGTGAAGACCGGCGCCATCACCGCCAAAGTCCTCCTCCGCTGATCCATCACCGGCAGACCATAACGCATGGAGGATGTATCAAAATTGCCTGAAACGGTTTTTGCTGTAGGGACGCTCCGTGGAGCGTCCGCCGACAGACCATGATTGCAGGTATTTGTTGCGGACGCT
>URZG01000206.1 GCA_900552325.1 uncultured Porphyromonadaceae bacterium
AACTTCTATGTGAAGGCTTTCGTCAACGGCCCGATGGACGAGCTCTATCGCACAGGCGTAGGTTCACGCGGCTGGGGCAATGTACGTTCCAAAACAACACTGGTCGATGCTTTCGACCCGGCAGATGTGCCTTTCGACGAGAATGACACATGGGGCGACAACAAGGCCGACAAACGCGCTCTCTTCATGACCGCACTCCCCAATCAGGTGAAAGAGACTTGGGACGACAACAATGCCATGACCTCCACCTTCACCCGCGGATACAGCTACATCAAATGGCGTAATGTCACCCGTCAGGATGAGATTCCGGCTTCCGGCGAGGCCTATACTTCGATCGACTTCCCGCTGATGCGCACTTCCGATGTCTACCTGATGGTGGCCGAGGCGATCCTCCGCGGTGGAGGCGGCACACGCGGCGAGGCTCTGGAACTGGTGAATGAGATCCGTCAGCGCGCCTACATGAGCGGACCCTATGCAAAGGTCGGCATACGCTCCGACGTCAGCGGCAAAATCTCCGATGGCGAACTCACTCTTGACTTCATCCTGGCCGAGCGCCAGCGCGAACTCGCTTCGGAATGTGTGCGCCGTACCGACCTCATCCGCTTCGGAAAGTTCACAAAAGGGAATGACTGGGACTGGAAAGCCGGCGAACGTCTCGGCGCCGATGTGGCCGATTATCTCCGGATATTCCCCATCCCCGAGGACGAGATGGCCAATAACCCCACGCTCCAGCAGAACGACGGCTATCCGCGCACAGCGATAAAATAAAAACAATAAAAACAGGGAATACTCCGTTGACAATTTCGGGGGGCGGCGCGCACGGTATCGGTTACCGCCGTCCGCTCCCCTTTCATTCAGGCAAGACTCTTTTATCACGACACTACTGAAACAAGCCAGGCAAGCAGCGGGTCGGCGGAGTATTCCCTTCCTGTATATCAAGCAAACCAATAAGTAACTGGTCGAAATTATTTTAATGTTTGTTCGGATAAAATTTTTAGAAGATTTTTCTTGATGAAGAAGGAGTGTAGCGAGCTACACGACTGATGAAGAGAGGAAAAGATTCAAAAATTTTGCCGAAGAAACATTGAAATAATCCGACCGGTTAATATAAAATAATTTTGAACAGTTACTTATATCATTGTTCTACGGAATGAAAAAAATAATTTTAGCCTTTGGTCTGATGTGCGGAGCTTTGGGCGCTCAGGCTCAGACTTCGTTTGAGGAAATCAGCGAGAATCCTCTGAAGGCCGGAGGTATATATCTGGCCTATCCTGTGACGGAGAGCGCCAACACTCCGGCGCCTAAAGGTTATGAACCTTTCTACATCAGCCACTATTCGCGCCACGGCTCACGTTACCTGATCGGTGACCGCGACTACCGCCGCGTGCAGGACCTCATGCAGAAAGGTCACGACGCCGGGGCTCTCACTCCTCTGGGCGAGGATGTGCTCGGACGTTTGCAGCGTATCTGGCCCGAGGCCGAGAAGCGCGGAGGTGACCTAACTCCGCTGGGTGCCCGTCAGCATAAGGGGATCGCCAAACGTATGTACAAGGCATACCCGCAGGTGTTTGCCGACGATGCCGAGATGACTGCGCGCTCCACCGTTGTGATGCGCTGCGCACACTCCATGGTCGCATTCTGCGAGGGGCTCAAGGAGGAGAATCCCCGTCTTGATATTCCCAAGGAATCCTCCGAACGCTATATGGGCTATCTCAATTATCATGGCGACGAATCGAACCACTTCACCCGTCAGGGTGGATCGTGGTACGAGGAGACCCGTAAGTTCCGCGAGGCCATGACGAACCCCGACCGGCTCACCGGCTCGCTCTTCGCCGACTCGCTCTTCGTGGTGCGCAACGTCAATCCCGACGATCTCATGTGGGGTCTTTACTGGATTGCCGTGGATATGCAGAACATGGAGACCCGCGAGGACTTCATGGATCTTTTTACCACTCAGGAACTCTTCGATCTATGGCGCGCCCACAATTATTCGTTCTATGTGACTAACTCCAATCCCCCTTCGGCCAACGGATTGCTTCTTTCCAATTCGCGCCCGCAGCTGAAGAATATGCTGGAGAGCGCGCGGCAGAAAATCCGCGATGGCAAATGTGGCGCCGACCTGCGTTTCGGTCACGACGGAAACCTCATCCCCCTGGCCGGGCTGCTGAACCTCGAGAACTGTTACGGCTCGGAATCGGATCCGTACAAGCTCCACGAGGTGTATGCCGACTTCAAGATCGCTCCGATGGCAGGCAACATACAGATGGTGTTCTTCCGCCCCAAGGATGCGAAGAAACGCGCCGCCGACGGCTCTGACGTTCTGGTGAAATTCATGCTCAACGAGCGCGAGGTGCATGTGGATGCCCTCCATACCGACAATTTCCCATTCTACCGCTGGCCGGATGTCGAGGCCTACTGGGAGTCAATCCTTGTACAGCCCCTCCCCGAGCCACTGGTCGACTGACCCGGCACAAATATAGGGACGCTCCGTGGAGCATCCCTATATTGTGGTGTCACCGGAGGTCGGAGGCGGGGACTTCGACCACGGAGATCGCCGGCACGTGTAGGCGCGTCTTGAGGTAGTCGGCCAGTTTATCGCGCTCGGCGCGCGGAAAATGCCCCCGCACGCTGATGAGCGCCATATCTATTGTGTCGGGGGATTCTTTTCCGTCGGAATCACGTGCGAAGAGAGTGCGTGTCACGGCGAGTGACCTCACCGGCGGGAACACCACCTGTATCTCGGGGAGCAGATCGTAGGCCGATCCGAGTTCGCGCATGGCCAGTTCGGCGCGCAGGGAGTCGATTGTCTGCTGTCGTGATGCGAGAAGCGACTGTGTGGCTGCGGCGATATCGTTGGCCGATGCGTTCTGTGCGATATGCCGGTCGGTCATATCCCCCTGGAGAATAGCTATTTTCGTGCCTTCCAGATGATAATATCCCAGACGGGAGGCGAGCGCGGCGGTGAGGGAGTCGCGTGGCATTGTGGCTCCGACAAGAGTGAGAGTTATTGACGAGGGCTGCCGCGAATGCCAGTCTTTTGCCACGTTTATGACGCGGGTTTCGGGCCAGTGGCACTCGGTGTCGACGAAGTGATCCACATTCAGGTCGAAGCGGTTCTCGCGCAACATGTTGTAGGTGAGGTAGATGCTGGGCAGCAGAGTGAGCGTGGCCACGGAGTAGACCCATTTCTGCACACGCCGCGAGCGTGCGGGGTCAGCAGTCTGCACCGGCTGGTATTTCATGAGCTTCACGCCGATGAAGGTGGCCAGGCAGATGAATACCGAGTTTATCAGGAAAAGATACAGCGCTCCGAAGAAATATTGCAGCTGCCATGTGGCCAGTCCGTAGCCGACGGTACACAGCGGGGGCATAAGGGCTGTGGCGATGGCCACGCCGGGAATCACATTCCCTTTGGAGCGCGAACCCAGGGCGACGATACCCGCGCCTCCGCCGAAGAAGCCTATCAGTACGTCGTAGATGGTGGGGGAGGTACGCGCCAGCAGTTCGCTGTGTCCTTCGGCCACCGGGGAGATCAGGAAATAGATGGCGGAAGCCAGCACGGAGAAGAGTGCAGCCGCCACCAGATTGCGCCCCGACCGCCGCAGGAGCTCATAGTCCTGGATACCCACGGCGAGCCCCAGACCGATGATAGGACCCATCAGCGGCGAGATGAGCATGGCGCCGATAATCACAGCGGTGGAGTTGGTGTTTAGTCCGAGCGAAGCAATGAAGATCGCCAGCACAAGGATCACGATGTTGGTGCCTCGGAACGATACCCCCTCTCGGATAGATGCTTCGGCCTCGGCCTGCGTCACCAGATAGTCCGACATTGAGAAGAATCGCTCCACCTGTTGTTTTAATGTATTCCAGAGCACGGTTCTATGAATTAAGAAGCTGTTAAAAATATATTTTGTTACTCCCTCTTTTTGAAAACAATCCGTTATGGTCGGAAGTTTACGGGAAGGTTGTTGCCTTTCTTTTGGCAAATTTACGTTAACAGCCACGTAAATACAATACATGATAACATTT
>URZG01000207.1 GCA_900552325.1 uncultured Porphyromonadaceae bacterium
TTAAATTGAATTATCGACCAAGGCCACCTCTATTGCCGATTCGCTGAATAGTTACGGCGCTCCGGGGAGGGGAACCGGGGGCGGTCGTTGGCCGCCACGCGCGGCGACCGCAGGGGTGGCAGCCGCTCATTTCATTCGCGGCACAAAGGGAAAGCGCGGCAGAAACCTTTTTATGATTTTCGGGGAATCATTTCGGGTATTGTTTTTGGGGATTGGCGGCAAATCACTATCTTTGTGAAATAAATCAGGAAACAAACCCTTAATCCCCCTTTCTATGAAAAAATTAAGTTTGTGGAGTATGCTTCTCCTTATGGTTGTTGCCATGGGGCTGTCGTCGTGCTCCAAGTCCTCGGCCACCCTCGATTACATCGCTGCGGACGCCGATTTCGTGATGAGCCTCAACGTGCGTTCGATACTTGAGAATGCCGGCTGCAAAAAGAGCGGCGAGGGCGTGGAGCTCCAGGGCCCGCTTGCCAAGCTCATGAATCTCGGTGGCGACGAAGGCGCCAGCTTCCGTCAGCTGCTCGAGGAGGGTTTCGTGGACCTCGACGGGGTGTTCGCCACCGGATCCTTCAAGGGTGACGGCTTCATGATGGCCGCCCTCAAGGACGAGGAGAAGCTCCGCGCTTTCCTCAAGGAGAACGATTGCGAGGTGGAGACTCTCGGCGATTTCTCTTACGCCCGGATCGGTTCCGGCCCTACGGTTTTCTGGAATTCCGACATCGCCGCCATCCCCTTCAACACCTGGGGCGAGCCTGAGAAACTGTTTGCTCCCGTGAAGGATATGCTGCGCCGCGCCGAAAAGAACCCCCTCTCCAAAGTGGGATGGAAAACCGACATTCTCTCCGGCGACCATGCTTTCGGCGCTTTCGTCAACATGCAGAATATCCCCTCCTTCGCCAAGACCATGATGCGTCAGCAGGGGCTGGGTGCAGCCGCCGGACTCCTTGACGCCACCGTATGCGCCACGATCGACCTCTCCGGAGCCAAGGCCACGATGAAGATCGCCTACCGCGACGCCGACGGCAAACGTATGGATCCGGGCAAAGAGTACATGAAGTATCTCGGCAAGATTGATACCGGCCTCCTTCCCTATCTCAACAAATACGATGTGGTTGTGGCCGCCGGCGGTATCAAAGGCGACTTACCCTGGAAAGAGATTCTCGAGCCGGTGATGAAAGGCGCTCTCGGTTCTGGTTCTGGTCAGCAGATGGCGATGATGCTTCCCTATCTGGAGGCTATCGACGGCACTCTGATGATCGGCGCCGGCCCCCGCAACGGCCTGCGTTCGTTCAGCGGCAGCGAGAGGGATTTCAACGAGAACTGGGATGTGTTCTTTGCCGCGCAGCTCAAGGACGGCAAGGCGCAGACCTTCGTGAACGACCTCGGCAACCTCGTGCGCGGCATGGGTGGCAGCTCCATGACCTGCACCGAAGCCGACGGCGGCCTGAAGGTTGACATCCAGTACGGTCCGTCGTTCTATATCAAGGCCGACGGCGACAACTTCCTGCTGGCCAACCGCCCCCTCACGAAAGAGGGCGGCTCATCAGTGAAGGACGATATGGTGAGCGGCCAGAAGTCGGTGCTTGCCATCAACCTTCCCAAAGGTTATCCCGTGCTCAAGGAGCTGGGCGCCGAATGGGGCGTGCGCCTCGTGTCGAAAATGAACGGCGACGGCAACGAGTCGGTTACCGACCTTGAAGTCTACGGCGCCGACAAGCCTCTGCTTGAGACGGTGCTCTCCACCGCATTATGATAGAGACGATTACATTAGACAACGTATTGCCCGAGGTGTTTGCCGGAGCTGAGAATCAGCCGCCGGTGAGCACCTCCGGCGTATGGCTGCGGCGCCTTACCTTCCGCCGCGGCGAGAGGGTGCTCGTGGCCGCCGAGTCGGGCACGGGGAAGTCGTCGATGTGCAGTTTCATCTACGGCGCCCGCACGGATTACCGCGGGAGCATACTCTTCGACGACAATGACATACGCCGTTTCGGCACCCGCCGGTGGTGCGACCTCCGCTGCCGCGCCCTGGCATGGCTCCCGCAGGAGATGCGCCTCTTCCCGGAACTGACGGTGATGGATAACCTGCTGATAAAAAACAGGCTGACCGACCGTTACTCCGCTGCGGAGCTGCGCGCCATGCTCCAGCGCCTGGAGATCGACAACAAAGCGTCGTCGCTGGCCGGACACCTCTCGGTGGGGCAGCAGCAGCGCGTGGCGCTGATACGCGCTCTGGCGCAGCCATTCGATTTCATCATCCTCGACGAGCCGGTGTCGCACCTCGACGCCCGCAACAACGCCGCCTGTGCCGCCCTGGTGCAGGAGGTGGCCGCCGCGCAGGGCGCCGGTATCATCGCCACCTCGGTGGGGAACCACCTGCAGCTCTCCAATTCCATAACTATTTCGCTATGAGTAAGAAGTCCAAGTCACCGGTCGGGCGCCTGCTGCGCCGCAACATCTCTGCCGGGCAGCTCGCGGGTTATGCCCTGGCCAACTTCACGGGGCTGGCTATCGTGCTCTGCGCCATACAGTTCTACCGCGACGTCAACGCCGCGTTCGACACCTCGTCCGACACCTTCATCAACCGCGATTTCCTGGTGATCTCGCCCGAGGTGTCGTCGCTCGGCACCTTCACCGGGGCTCCGGCATCCTTCACCCACGAAGCCATAGCCGACCTCGAGCGGCAACCGTGGACGCGCCGCGTGGGCGCCTTCACCAACGCCGATTTCCGCGTTTCGGCGTCCATTGATTTCGGCGGGAGGGGGATGCAGACCTTCCTCTTCTTCGAGTCGATACCCGACGAGTTCTTCGACGTGCGTCCCTCAGGCTGGGGCTTCGACCCGTCCCGGCGCGAGATTCCCATCATAGTATCGAAAGACTATCTGGCGCTCTATAATTTCGGCTTCGCCGCCTCGCGCGGGCTGCCGCAGCTGAGCGAGAACGTAATCAACAAGGTGCCGCTGCGCATCACCGTGGCCGGTCGCGGGCGCATGGAGTCGTTTGCCGGGCGCATCGTGGGGTTCTCCTCGCGCTTCAACACCATCGCCGTGCCGCAGCAGTTCATGGAGTGGGCCAACGGGCAGTTCGGCGAGAGCGACACGCCCCCCGCGCCGTCGCGCCTGATAGTGGAGGCCGACAATCCCGGGGCGCCCCAGGTGGCCGAATATCTCTCCTCGCACGGCTATGAGATTGCGGGCGACAAAGCCGACTCGTCGCGCGCCTCCTATTTCCTTTCGGTAGTCACCGGTATTGTGATAGCCGTGGGGGCCGTGATCTCCATCCTCGCCTTCTTTATACTGGTGCTGTCGCTGAGCCTGCTGTTGCAGAAAAACCGCCGCAAACTTTCCGACCTGATGTTGCTCGGCTACTCGCCGGCGCAGACATCGCGGGGCTATCTCCCTATAATCCTGTGGATCAACGCCGGAGTGCTCGTAGCCTGCTGCGCCACAGTGTGGGGCGCCTCCTCATGGTGGGAGACGCGCCTGGAATCGGCCTCGGTAGGGGCGGCGCCGCTGTGGCCCACCCTTGTTTCCGGCGCCGTGATCCTGGCGGTTATCACCGGCCTGGGCTACCTCAACATCTGCCGCACCGTGCGCGGCTACTTCCGCCCGTGAGCCGTTATGGAATGTGACGGGTTTCCAAAAAAGGTTAACGCTATGAACTGCAATGGAGCGCTGATGTTTTACAGTTACATAATTAAAAAATACTACAACTATGGACTGTAATTGCAACAACAAAGAGAAACGTTCCTATCATTTCAACATCACCGAAGTGGTCGACAACAAGATACAGGATGTGATGAGTTTCAACTTCGGCGGCCATCACGACCTGGCCAAAATGGTTGCGAACACTGAAGCCAAGGGTAACCTCAGCGACAAACACGCCAAGGAGTTCGTGGTAGGTATGCGTCTGCTCCACCATGTGCTGAAAAAGAACGCCGATATGCTCAAGGTCGCCACCATTGAAACCGCCAAGGAATCCGAGCGTGGCATTGTAGACATCGAAACCCTCCAGCATACCA
>URZG01000208.1 GCA_900552325.1 uncultured Porphyromonadaceae bacterium
TGGCCGAGATCTTCCGCCTCTACGGCGAGTTGCCGCAGGCGCGTCAGCTCGCCAAGGCCATCGACCGCCGCCGGTCGGAGAGCCCGATAACCACCGTGGAGGACCTTCTGGCCACCGTGCGCCCCCTGATCTCGCCGCGCCGCGAGAAAAAAGAGCTCGCACAGGTGTTCCAGGCCCTCCGCATCGAAGTCAACGACGAGATCGCCGCTCTCCGCTCCCTGCTGGAGCAGGCGCTTAAAGTGCTGCGGCCCGGCGGCCGCCTGGCGGTGATCACCTACCACTCGCTGGAGGACCGCCTGGTGAAGAACTTCATGCGCACCGGCAACCTCGAGGGGAAAGCCGAGAAAGATTTCTTCGGCCGCTCCCTCTCCCCCCTCCGTCCGCTCACGTCCAAAGCCGTCACCCCCGACGCCGACGAAGTGGAGCGCAACCCGCGCTCCCGCTCGGCCAAGCTCAGGGTAGCCGAGCGGCTCTGACTCCCCGGATCAATTCTTCACGTTTCAGATCACACAGATGCCTACAATAGCACGAACCTCAGCACAACCTGCGGGACACCGCGAAAACGCGGTGCCGCGGCTGTCGCGCCAGTCGATATGGCGCGGCGCCCTCCACGGCCGCGTCCTCTCCCTCGACTTCATGCGCCGCAACTGGCTGCTGGTACTCGCCGTCACGGCGATGCTGATGATATACATCACCTCGCGCTACACCTGCCAGACGCAGATGGAGACGATCCAGCGTCTCGAGCATGACCTCGAGGTGGTCAAGACCGAACGAATCCGCGAGAAATCGACCTACATGAGCCGTATCCGCGAATCGCAGATGCAGCACCTGGCCGACTCCATGCGCCTGGGAGTCACCATCCAGGAGCAGCCCCCCTTCCGCCTCTCCCTCGAAAAACAATAGCCCCTCCCACTCCCCGGATGGCACTCTTGCCTCTTGCCTCTCCCCTCTTGCCTCTAACCTCTCGCCTCTAACCTCTAACCTCCCTGAAGGATGCAACCGAAAAAAGACAACAAGATACATATCCTCTTCCGCTACGGACTGATATCGGCGCTGATACTCCTCTTCACGTCGGCCATCGTCATCCAGCTCTTCAGCACCACAGTGGTGCATGCCGACGACTGGAACCGCAAGGCCTTGCGCGAGATGGAACGTGTCGACACCATATTGCCACAGCGCGGTGACATCCTCTCCGACGACGGCTCCATCCTGGCCACCAACCTGCGCTACTACACGGTGCGCCTCGACTTCCGTTCCGAGCGCTTCATGGAGCACCGCTACCGCCTGGCGCTCGACTCCATAGCCGACTCGCTGGCCACATATTTCCCCCGCAAAAGCCGTCAGCAGTGGCGCGACTACCTCGCCGCACCCCTCGACAAGGACCCCGGCAAACGCCCCCGCGCCTTCCGCATCATAGCCGGACTGAGCTACAGCCAGCTCCAGCACCTCAAGACCTTCCCCTTCTTCAACATCCCCAACCCCAACAAAAGCGGCATGACCGTGGAGTCGGTGATGAAACGCTCCAACCCCTACGGCGCTATGGCGCGCCGCTCCATCGGCGGCGTAGGCCAGACGGCCACCTGCGCGCAGGTCCACGGCATATCCGGTCTGGAGATGGCGCTTGACACCCTCCTCTACGGCAAACCGGGCATAGCCAAGAAGATCCCCCTGACGAAAAACATCGTAAACTGGACCGACATACCCCCCACCCCCGGATATAACCTCCGCACCACCATCGACATACGCCTCCAGGACATCGTGGAGAACGAGCTCAACCGCGTGCTCGACTCCTGCTCGGCCGACTGGGGCTGCGCCATCCTCATGGACGTCAAGACCGGCGACATAAAGGCCATATCCAACCTGGAGAAATCCAAGACAGGACCCGGCTACATCGAGGCGCTCAACTACGCCGTGGTGGGCTTCGAGCCGGGATCGGTGGTCAAGCCCATCTCCATGATGATAGCCCTGGAGGACGGTCTTGTCAACAATCTCGAGGAGGTCATCCCCATCGGATCGAGCTGGGCCTACGCCGGAGGGCGCCCCATCACCGACTCGCACTTCAACGCCTCGCTGCGTGTGCGCGAGGTCATCGAGCAGTCGTCGAACATCGGCATGGCCCGCATAATCACCCGCGGCTACGACAAGAATCCCAAGGCCTTCGTGGAGCGCCTGCGCTCCATCGGCTTCCTCGAGCCGATGAATACCGGCATCGCCGGCGAGCGCGTGCCGTACTTCAACCCTAATCCCGCGCGTGTCGACCTCTCCCGCATGTGCTACGGCTACACATCGCAGATTCCCCCCATCTATACCCTCTCAATCTACAACGCCATCGCCAATGGCGGCAAATACGTGCGTCCGCGACTGGTGACACGCCTGCAGACCGAGAATTTCGACTCGGTGATACCCGTGTCGTACATCCGCGACCGCATCTGCTCCGAGGAGAACGCCCGCAAGATGCAGTACATGCTCAAGCAGGTGGTCTGGGGCAAGCACGGCACCGGCCGCTCCCTCAAGAGCGACAAGGTGGCACTCGCCGGCAAGACCGGCACCTGCTACTCCGTAGATCCCCGGACCCGCACCTACAACACTGCGCGCAAGCGCCTGGCTTTCTGCGGATTCTTCCCCGCCGACAACCCGCAGTACTCCTGCATGGTGCTCACTTTCTACCCCAAGCGCAACATGTTCGGCGCGGCATCCACCTCAGGCCAGGTGATGCGCAACATCGCCCTGAAGATGTACTCCCGCGGCCTGTTGGGCGAGACACCCGACTACGCGCAGGGGAGCACGGGTACCCACCGCCCGATGTTATACGCCTCGGGCTATGACGACAGGCACGCGGCGGTGCGCAAAGCCGCCGGCGTGGCATCCGAGCTGCACCCGGCCGCTCCGCGCAAAATGCCGGCCGGCACAGTGCCGTCGGTAGCCGGACTGGGGCTGCGCGAGGCCGTGGTGGCCCTTGAGAACGCCGGCTACGAAGTGACCTTCACCGGTTCGGGATTCGTGCGCGGGCAGTCACCGGCAGCCGGGGAACCGGCGCGCAAAGGTTCGCGCGTGACCCTCACCCTCGGAGTCTGACTCAACATTGACAACTGACAACACTATATACGAAAATGAAGCTTGAAACCCTGATAGAAGCCGTCGGCAAATGCACCGTCAAAGGCGCCGTCGACAAAGAGATAACCTCACTCACCGCCGACTCGCGCAAAGCCACCCCCGGAGGGATGTTCGTGGCAGTGCGCGGCGTCACCGTCGACGGCCACTCCTTCATACCCACCCTCGCCGGCAAAGGGGTGGCCGCCTATGTGGTGGAGACAATGCCCGAAGAGACCGAACCCGAGGCCACATACATCGTGGTCGACGACTCGGCACAGGCTCTCGGCCTGCTGGCCTCCCGCTGGTACGGCGATCCCTCCTCGAAACTGCGCCTCGTAGGCGTGACCGGCACAAACGGCAAGACCACCACAGCCACCCTCATCTACGAGATGGCGCGCATGATGGGCCACAAGGCCGGACTCCTCTCCACGGTGGTGAACTACGTCGACACCGAGGCCGTGCACGCCTCGCAGACAACCCCCGACGCACTGACAATCAACGCTCTGCTGGCACGCATGGTCGAGGCCGGCTGCACCTACGCCGCGATGGAGGTCAGCAGCCACGCCGCCGACCAGCGCCGCATAGCCGGCCTGAAATTCGCAGGCGGCGTGTTCACCAACCTCACACGCGACCACCTCGACTATCACGGCACCGTGCAGAACTATCTCAATGCCAAGAAGAAATTCTTCGACGCACTCCCCGCCGACGCTTTCGCGCTCACCAACGCCGACGACAAGACCGGCCCCGTGATGCTCCAGAACACCGCCGCCCGCCGTGCCACATACTCCCTGCAGAAGATGGCCGACTTCCGCGGACGCATCGTGGAGGAACGCCTCGACGGCATGCTCCTCGACCTTGACGGCAAGGAGATCAACGTGATGTTCACCGGGCGCTTCAACGCCTACAAC
>URZG01000209.1 GCA_900552325.1 uncultured Porphyromonadaceae bacterium
CCCAGCGGTTGAATATGTGGCAGTCGAAATCGACGATGGACTTGTAGCTCACGCGCCATTCGTCGTTCACCCCGTCGTCGTTGGGCGAGAAGGCGTTGGGGCACTCCAGGCGCGAGTCGCCGATATATATGGTGTAGGTCTCGGAGGTGAAGTCGCATGAGCCGTCGGCGTTTCCGCACACGAAGCGTGCGTAAGTGGTGCCGTATTCGTTGAAGGTATGGGTGAACTCGTCGTCGTTGACGCGCATGTCGATGAGGTCGAACTGCTCGTCGCGGGCGAGCTGCCATTCACGGAAGACCACCGCGTCGGTTACCGCCGCGCGGAATGAGATTTCAGCCGGAGCCGAGCCGCCGAGCGACGACCCCTCGGCCGAGGAGGTCTGTTCGTTGGGCACATCGCGTTCGGCCTGTGTGGCTGAGGTCACGGCGTCGATGGCGTTTGTGGCGAAGGAAGGGGAGGAAACCGACTGCTCCATCCCCCAGGCGCGCAGGAAGCGGTCGCCAGAGAGGTGGAACTCCGTGTCGCACAGCGGCGCGGGGCAGTGTATCGCCCCGTTTACGGATGTCAGGGTGATGGTTTGGGGCGACTGGAGGTAACGCTCCTGGTCGGTGGAGTAGGAGAGGGTGTTGTATTCCAGCAGGAGGTCGCGCGACAGTTCGCGTGCGGCGCCGGCCACCGTGTAGTAGCTGATGCGCGGGGCTGAGCCGTGGAGGGTCAGGGCCGTGGAGGTGCAGTCGCGTTCAGGCGATATGTCGAGAGCCGAGAGGGTGCAGGGGTGGTTGGCGTAGTTTATCACGTAGTAGCAGGTCTGCCGTCCGTTCTCCTCCACGATGAAGCCCATATCCTCGCTTGTGAGATTCACCGTGGTCACATTTCCCTGCCGCGAGAACGGGATCTCTTCGGCGAAACCGCCGCCGAGCTGCGAGAAGCGTTTCCATGATATCGCCGAGGAGGCGGACGCCGCTGTGTACGAGGCCTTGACGCCGAGCATGTCGTGGAGCACATACACGGCCTTGAGACCGGTGGAGGCCTCGGGTGTCTCGGTTACCGGGGGCAACGGGTTGCCTTGAAAAGAGAGCTGCGCGCGGGCCGTCAGCGCGGCGGCACACAGTAAAAGAGCCGGGAGGTATGTTCGGGGATGAAATTTCATCGTTGGGTAAGGTCTTTGTTAACCTGCAAAGGTACATAAATAATGGAAGAACTGCAAATCCTGCTCGACAAATCATGAATATTTCATTAAATATAAGCGTATTGTTGGTAGTTTTAAAACTATTGAGTAATTTTGAACGAATTTTAACAGAACGCTTCCCCGATATGCCGGACGAATTGATGCAATAAAAAGAAATTCCATTAAAGTGTGTCGGCCAACGGTCTGTCAGAGCATTAAAACAGATTGCTGAACCATCTGAATGAAATATATTTTTTAACCTTTAATTTCTTGCAATGAAAAGACTCTTTTCTGCATTGACAGTCTTCATGGTGGCATACCTCGTGGCGATAGCCGCTCCCAGGACTATCAACTGTAAAGGAATCGTGGTGGACAACGAGGGTGAACCCGTTGCCGGCGCCACAGTATCCCTGGCCGGAGGGCGCGCCCTGGGCGCTACGGATGTCGACGGACGTTTCACCGTCGCCGTGCCTGCCTCCTCGCAGATCGCCATCACTTTCGTGGGCTTCAAGAAGGCATCCATGCCGGCGGCCGCCGACCTGGGCACCATCACCCTCGAAGAGGACGGCGTGATGCTCAAAGACGTGGTGGTGACCCAGTCGCTGGCCCGCACACGCGAGACTCCCGTGGCTCTTTCGCAGGTTAACGCCGGCGACATAGAGTTCAAGCTCGGCACACAGGAATTCCCCGAAATCCTGAAAACCACCCCGGGCGTGTGGACCACCAAGGACGGCGGCGGCTTCGGCGACGCCAAGACCAACATGCGCGGTTTCAAGAGCGCCAATGTGGCAGTGCTCGTCAACGGTATCCCCATCAACGATATGGAGTGGGGCGGCGTGTACTGGAGCAACTGGGCCGGTCTTTCCGACGTGGCCTCCAACATCCAGACCCAGCGCGGTCTGGGCGCGGCTCTTATCTCGGCACCCTCCGTGGGCGGTACCATCAACATCACCACCCAGACCCTCGACGCCAAGAAAGGTGGTTCCGTATGGTACGGCATGGGTAACGACGGCATGAACCAGATCGGCGTGAAAGTCTCCACCGGCCTGATGAAGAACGGCTGGGCCATCACCCTGCTGGGGTCGCGCAAATGGGGCGACGGCTATGTGCAGGGCACATGGTTCAACTCCTACAACTACTTCCTGAACATCTCCAAGCGCATCAACGACGCGCATCAGATCTCGCTGACAGCCTTCGGCGCACCGCAGACCCACAACAAACGCTCCTCGCAGGACGGTCTGACCATCATGGGCTGGCAGGAGTACGGCAAGATGTACATGGACGGCGAGAGCCCTTACCGCTACAACCCCACATGGGGCTTCGACCGCAACGGCAAGAAGCGCTCCTCCAACCTCAACCAGTACCACAAGCCCCAGATCTCCCTTAACCATATCTGGCAGATCAACCACCACTCCTCGCTCTCCTCGACCTTCTACATGTCGTTCGCCCGTGGCGGCGGCTACAAAGGCCTCTACCGTTCGGTGACCTACGAGGGGAAGAAAATCGACTCCAACTCCTGGTACGGCGCCAGCAACGGCGTGCTCAACACCCAGTTCCGCAACCCCGACGGCACTTTCGGCTACAACCTCATCCAGGAGATGAACGCCAAATCGGAGACCGGTTCGAACATGGTGATGGCCAACAACATGAACTGCCACAACTGGTACGGACTCGTGTCGACCTACCGCAACTCGCTCCTCGACGACAAGCTGGTGCTTACCGGCGGTCTGGACCTGCGTTACTACAAGGGTCTGCACTACGCCAAGATCGTTGACCTCTACGACGGCGACTACTTCATGGACGATGTGTACCGTTCGCGCGTACAGCCCTACAACAGCGCTGTCTACAACAAGAACAACACCGCATGGGTCTACGAGAAACTCGGCGTGGGCGACAAGGTGTACCGCGACTACGACGGCTATACCCACAACGAAGGCATCTTCCTGCAGGGCGAATACACCACCCTCGAGAAGAAGCTCAACCTGGTGCTCTCCGGCTCGATGTCGAACACCGGCTACAAGCTCGTCAACCGCTACTACTACGACAAGGAGCACGACACCTCCGACTGGCACAACTTCTTCGCCGGAACAATCAAGGCCGGCGGCAATTACAATTTCGACCACCACAACAATGTGTTCGTAAACCTGGGCTACATCTCCCGCGCGCCCTTCTTCTCCAACGGCGTGTTCCTCTATCCCGAGCGTTCGATGGCCGTCAACTCCCGTCCGCAGAACGAGAAGATCATGTCGTTCGAGCTGGGCTACGGCTATCACTCCAGCATCCTGACTGTGACTCTCAACGCCTACTACTCCAAGTGGTTCGACAAGACGATGACCAAATCCGTAGACCTTACGGGCGACTATGCAGGGCAGACCGGTTCGTTCAACATGTCGGGTGTCAACGCCCGCCACATGGGTATCGAGCTTTCGGCCGTATGCCGCCCGGCACGCTGGGTTCAGCTTGAGGCCATGCTGTCGCTTGGCGACTACGAATGGGCTTCCTCGCCCCGCGGCTACTTCTACTCGCCGAGCGGAGAGCCCCTGGCGGCTCTCAACGGCACCCCCGCCTCCGGCGTGGGCGCCGAGGACCATCTCTCGGCAGTACTCAACCAGAAGGGTATAAAGGTGGGCGGCACCGCCCAGACCACAGGGTCGATCTCGGCCACGTTCTATCCCTTCAAGGGGTGGCGCATCGGTGCCGACTGGACTTTCAACGCCAACAACTACTCCGACTATGCCGTGAGCGGCTCCAACTTCGATCCCGGAAGCGACATCACCGTGAAAGAACCCTGGCATATCCCCTGGGGGCAGCAGCTT
>URZG01000210.1 GCA_900552325.1 uncultured Porphyromonadaceae bacterium
GAAGTGATAGCTCGCGTCCGCGCCGTGCTGCGCCGCACTCGCCGCCCGCAGGATCAGGCGTTCGGCGGTCCGCGCGAACCGGACATCACCTTCCGCACGCTGCGCCTCGACCGCAACAACAAAACCTGCTACATCGACGGAAAAAACATAGAGCTCACTCCGCGCGAATTCAACATGCTGCACTTCTTCATGACCCATCCCGAACGCATACACTCGCGCGAAGAGATCATGAATGAGGTTTTCGGCGTGGCCGTGAGCAACCGTGCCGTCGACACCAATATAACCCGTCTGCGCAATAAGCTCGGCCCATACCGCGACAACATCCAGACACGACTCGGCTTCGGCTACGGCTTCAAGTCGGAGTTATAGTTTTCCAGATTAGATTCTGACAGAAATCCCCCAATTTGCCTGCCGTAAGGTGAAAAGAAATATAAAATATCAACTCCGTCTGTTTCTTACAGCCCTGATATGCATCTGGGCTGTAGTGCTCGGCTTCGCATGGCTGCAATACCATATCGAAAAAGACTCCCGACGGGAAATGCTGAAACAACGTGTGAGGCTTGCAGTCGGCAACATTATCGACGCTCATGAGAAAGGGCGCGATCTGAAGCCGTATATGGACTTCGTTGACCGTTATTTCGCCAACTCCGATCTCTGCGACATATCCATAACCGTCTTTGACCGTATTACCGGAGAACCCACTTATACCATCGGAGAGCTTCGCACTGCCGTTCCTTCCGAAAAAGACCTTGCCAAAGCAGAATTAGAGACATACATTGACGGGTCAGAAATTACCCGCATCACCGACATCTGTATCGGGCCGGAAAAAGAGAAAATTTTCTTCTACTCCAGCCGTGTGTCTCCCGACAATCAGATAGAGGTAAGAACCTACCTGCCATATTCCCCCGAAGTACACCGTGTGCTCCATATACGCACCGAATTTTGGGTGATGATTCTCGGGGTGGGAATTGTCGGCTCTATTCTGGCATTCCTGATCACCAAACACCAGGCAAAAAACGTTGCCCTGCTCCATGACTTTGCGCAGCGTGCCGCCACCGACAGGGATTTCGTGCCCATGGGGGACTTCCCTTCCGATGAAATAGGTGACATTTCACGCCAGATCGTAGCCATATACAACTCGCGCATGCAGGCCAATGTACGCCGCGAACGCGAACACATCATCGCGCTTAAAGCCACTGATGAAAAGAATCAGATGAAGCGGGCGCTGACTAACAACATCTCCCATGAGCTGAAAACCCCAATCGGTATTATCCGCGGCTACATTGACATGATCATATCACAGCCCGATATGCCGAAGGAGGATCGCATACACTTTCTCCAGAAAACCCAGCAGAATGTGGAGCGCATCGTAGGGATGCTCGCCGACCTCTCCACCATGACGCGTCTTGAAGAGGCATCGAAAAATATTTCGGTAAAAAATATCAATTTCCACGACTTCATCTTCACCCTGGCGGAAGACCTGCGCGCCAGCGGACTCACCGGCGACATGGATTTCCGCCATGTGCTCCCGCCCGACTGCATGGTGCGAGGAAACGAAGGGCTGCTCACTTCAGCGATAACCAACCTTGTAAAGAACGCCCGGGCCTATTCACAGGGCACACAGATGGGCATAGAAATGCTCGGTCGCAACGATAACTGCTACACGTTCTCGTTCTTCGACAACGGTGTGGGAGTAGGCGAGGAACATCTGCAACATCTCTTCGACCGCTTCTACCGTATCGACGTGGGTCGTTCACGCAAATCCGGCGGCACAGGACTCGGGCTGCCCATCGTGAAAAGCTCCATAAACTCCATGGGCGGCTCCATTTCGGTACGCAACCGCAAGGGAGGCGGCCTGGAGTTCATCTTCACCCTCCCCCGAGTCAAGCAGCCGCCGCGCCATCAGCCCGACAGCCCGACAGCCTGACAGCCGTATTTCCCATTGTGCAGTTATTATACTATCCCGCACAGTCGGCATGGGAACTGACTTCTATACTACAGACCCCTGCCGATGATAATATTAGAGCTTGTTTAATCAAATAAGTCAATCAGCCTACTTATTAACGAGAAAGCAACCGGATGTTTGAACAAGACAAAAGACAAGGCGGTGTGTCAGGAGTCCTGACACACCGCCGACTGTATGGGATGAATGACCTCGGAAAAAGTTAACGGAAGATTTCTTTGGAAACTTTGCCGCCACGTTTAACTATGTAAGGCCGCCCGGCTACCGGACAAGCAACGGAGCACCCCTGAAAATTATAATAACGGACTGCTTCATTGGATTCCGGAATTACATTTTCCACACCTGTCGGAACCACCGACTGTGTGGACGTAGCGTTGTTACGGGACTCAAGCACCACGTACCCGTAAACAGGTGCCGTGTCAGAAGCCTTGAAAGCACGGGGTTCTTTCCCGGCGAGAACAGCGGGTACAGATGGCAGATAAGCTCTCAGCACATAATCAGCGTATACATCTGAAACACCGTCATAATGCTGGGCGAGAATATCGTGGTTCGACCATTTGCCGTCAGAATTATAGATAAGCTGGTTTGAACTATCGCTGAAAGATTCGCCCAGCCACCGCAAGTAATCGTCGCCAGGAATTGTTCCTGACATTGCCGTATTGTCATAAAGAATATTGAGGTATGCACCCTCCGGATTATCGACGTCGCGCCACAGATTTACCTGATTGTTGTAGGACCGCCATTGTGAAAAAGTCACCGACGCCAGATCAGCCGCTCCCTGCAACAACCAGCCGGTATCGACATTATATACAAACTGTGAGGCATCTCCTCCGGTTAACGCACGCTTCCCGAGCTGCCCTGCCGATGCATAGTAAAAATTCAACGACGGCATTTTACATTTATCCGGATACACACCGAACGTATTATAGTCTATAATTGACAAACCGGCAGGATAAACGTCACGTTTGGTCTCTACCATTACAGCGAAATCTTTTTCTGGCACAAGATTAGTGGCAATAACGATATGGCGCCTTGTATCGCTTTCGTCAATAACGTCCATTATCTCATAGAGACGGTTCTGGTTGTCGGGTTCATCAGTACTCTCGGCCAATGTTTCCCATTCCCCGGTTTCCTCTTTGTAGATTATCTTGCAGAAACGCTTACCCTCTTTATTTACGATGAACAAGGCCGAGATATGCTCTTTCCCAAAAAGATCGGTCAGAGGATTATACGTGATCGTAAAATATGTGCGGTTATCGATGGGGGCAAGATCCTCAAGTGATTCCAGATGCCTGGTATCCTTATCAAAGAGATCTATATTCCCGGCTGTACCGCGGGGTTCAATGACAAGATGAGCACGCGGGGAGGCTACGGCATCCTCGTTGGTCCTGACCATCATCCCGTCGCGGAAAGCAAACATCATGCGGAATTTCTTCTTATTGATATATTCGTTTTCAGGATTCAGCGTTTCCGTCGCATCATGATAGATGGACGTCATCTTTTCCAGAGGTAATGCGGTGCGGTCATTTTCAGTACCGCGGCGATGTTCAAAATATGTTTGTGAGCCACCGTCAAGATTCCATACTCCGTTCCATTCTGCAGGGATAGAATTCTCGTCGTAGCTACCGGTCATGGCATACTCGATGCGATATACCAGATCCGGGTTGTTAAGATCCTCTACTTTCGGAGAACTGTTGTCGGGAAGCCTTGCCGTTTTACGGAATACCACATATTTCACTACCTCCCCTATTTCAGAATCATCGGAAAAACGACGTATGGAAGCCCACGTATAAGATGGATTGAACCGTCCCTCTCCTGTCGTGGCATCAGTCTGAGTAAAAGTCACAGGCTGGAGCGCACGCGAATAAACCATGTTTTTGCCATTTTCGTCACCGTTTTTCAGAGTGAATTTATAACGATAGGCATTTCTCCAGGCTCCTTTTGTATCTTTGTAGCACGAAGTTACGAAAAGAGTGTAATTTATTGGAAATGAGCATTGGGTAATCGCTCATA
>URZG01000211.1 GCA_900552325.1 uncultured Porphyromonadaceae bacterium
ATCCCTCCGGCTCCGTAAAGCGGGAGGGCGAACAGCGGGTTCATGCCGTAGGTAGCCGCCGCCACGGCACCGAGTATATATCCTTTGCTTTTATCGCTCAACATGACCGGAGGAAATCAGAAAAGTTTGCGTGGACGTGTGGCCTGGAAGTCTTTCAGGTAGGTGGGTACGGAATAGGCAAGGTCGAGGAACTTACCGGCGCGGAAATCGCGGTCGGCCAGCGCCAGCATATCCACCGCCAGGGGCTTTATATCCTCTATGAATCGGGCGTTGGGATGGGTAAGGACGGAGCGTGCCTTATCGGAACCGTTGCCGAAGAAGAGTACGGGGCCCTGCTCAAGGAATCCGGCGTAGGAATCATCATCAAGGATAAGCGGCTGCGGAGCCAGTCGGGTGTCGAGCGCGAGGTCGTAGACCCCGGTATATACCTCCATCCGCCGTGCATCGATCATGGGAGCGAACAGGGCGCCCTCCTCCAAATCATGACCGAACATCACCGACACGGCCATGAGCTGAAGGGTATCCACACCGATAAGAGGCACCCCGAGGGCGTAGGCAAGCCCCTTGGCCTCGGAAAGACCGATGCGCAGCCCGGTATAACTGCCGGGACCGAGGCTCACAGCCACGGCGTCGAGTTTCATCTCGTGCTGCCGCAGGTGGTCAAGACACCCTTTTATGAAATCACTGAGCACCACGGCATGGCTCATGGGTTTGAACTCCTCGAAATGCACCAGTACCGCGCCCTCGGCGGTCAACGCCGCGGAGCACACATCGGTGGAAGTCTCTATATGTAGAATGACCGGCATAGGTTCTTATTATTAAATTTGCCGCAAATTTACAAAATTCCCCATGAATAATCTTCCGATTATACTCATTTAACGGTAGAGTGCAGTTTTAACGGTAGAGTGCAGTTTCTACGGGTGCGTGGAGGGGAAGATGACGGTGAAGCGCGTCAGAGAGTCGGAGGGATCGGTGCGGAGGGAGTAGCGGCAGCGGTGGCCGTCAAGAATCTCGCCCACGAGCATCAGTCCCAGCCCCTGGCCGGTGGGTTTTGTGGTGAAGAACGGCGCGAAAAGACGCTCCGAAGCCTCGCGGGAGAGCCCGGGTCCATTATCGGTAACGACAACCCGCGGCGGAGCGTCATTCCCCTCCACACATATCTCCCCCCTGCCGGAGCCGGAAAGGATGCTCTCGGCGGCGTTCTTTACGATATTGACCATCACCTGCTGGAAAAGCACCTTATCGGCGATGACAGTCACATCAGGCGCGTGCAGCACGAGCCGCAGGGTTATGACACCCTCCTTGGGGAGCAACGCCTGCAGGAACGGCCGCATCTCCCCTACCATCGCGGACAGACTCACGGCCACACACTCCGGACGGGGCACGAAACCTGAAAGGGACCGGCAGCGTTCAAGACACGCCTCCACCGCCTCATGCATGGGGCGGTCCATCGGGGTGTCGGCAAGGATCTCCAGCACCGTAGCCACACCGCCGACAGTGTTGTTCACCTCATGAGCCATCGCGCGCACTATGCGGTGGCCGGCCTGGCGCTCGGCATGACGCACCTCGTCCGTGACACTTTCCACCAGCAGGAACGGACGGGTAAAACCCGAGTCCATGAAGGTAAGGTAGCTGCAACGGTAGATTTCCGTGTTGGAAAGCCGCGCCGTCACCGATTCCCCGCGCTGCAGCGACGCACAGGCGCGCCCCAGGTCGCCCGGCAGGGTGGCAAGAGTAAGCCCCCGGGGAGAAGCGCCGAAAAAGGCCTCGGCAGCGGGATTGCAGTCGGTCACCCGCCCGTCAAAATCGCCTACGACGATAGCCGCCGGCGACGCATTGATGAGCAGCTGCAGGAAATTATTGCGTTCATTGAGGAGCAGGCGCTCGGATTTGAGCACATCCATCATGCGGTTGAAAGTCTCCACAAGACGGTCGGCGTCGATCTGCCCCACTTTGGCCAGACGTGAGGAGAAATCCTGCGCGCGGATAAGCCCCACACCGTTGGCAAGGGTACGCACGGGGCGCACCAGCGCGACATAGAGCCATATCTCCAGCACCAGAAGAATAACGCACACACCCAAAGCCGGAAGGCGGAACCCTTCAGGAAGCCACGCACAGGCCCCTGCAGCCGACGCCACAGTGACACAGAAAAGTATTATATATATGAAATGCGACGACATGACACCCTCAGGAGATTCCGAATTTCTGCAGCCGCCGGTAAAGCGACTGGCGTGTGATACCCAGCGCCTCGGCCGCCCGCGAGAGATTGCCTCCGGCCGAGGCCATAGCCCGCTCGATGGCGGCCCGTTCGGACGCCTCGAGCGACATATCTCCGGCAGGTCCGACACTTCTCGCCACTCCGTCGGAAGCCACCGACGCGCTGACATCGGCTCCCTCCACACGCCGGCCATCACCTCCGTAAATTATGGTCAGACGCTCAACAAGGTTTTTCAATTCGCGGATATTGCCCGGATACGGCAGGCGTGAAAGGAGCTCCAGCGCTTCCGGCGAGAACTCCGTGCTCCCGGCAAAATGCTTCACAAGCAGAGGTATATCCTCACGCCGCTCACGGAGCGCCGGCAACCGGAGAGTGATAAGGTTTATACGGTAGAAAAGATCCTCGCGGAAAGTGCGTGCCTCCACCATCGCCGGCAGATCGGCGTTGGTGGCCGAAACCGTGCGGAAATCGGAGCGTATCGCCCGGCTGCTCCCAAGCGGTTCGAAAGTATGCTCCTGGAGGACCCGCAGCATCTTCACCTGGCAGGTCTGGTCGAGATCGCCGATTTCGTCGAGAAATATCGTGCCGCCGTCGGCCACGGCGAAACGCCCGGTGCGGTCGGCGTGTGCGCCCGTATAGGCACCACGCACATGGCCGAACATCTCGCTCTCGAACAGCGACTGAGGCATACCGCCGAGATTCACCTTCACGAACGGACCTTTGGATCGCGCCGACAGCTCATGGATCATTTTAGCCACCAACTCCTTGCCGGTGCCGTTCTCGCCGGTGACGAGTACCGGTGCCTCAGTAGGCGCCACACGGCGCACAGTGGCCAGCACTTCGGCAAGGCGGGGCGATTTACCGAAAATACCGAACGCGGCTGCCCCGTCGGCAGCCGCATCATCATCATCCGGCGTCGCACCCGGAGCGATCTCCAGCGCCGTAGCGACACGCTGCAGAAGCATAAGATTGTTCCACGGCTTGGTGACAAAATCGAAGGCACCGAGACGCATCCCTGTCACGGCCAGGTCGATACTCCCCCACCCCGACATCAGTATCACCGGCACCTCCGGAGCCAGAATCCTGATCTTGCGCAACAGCTCTATCCCCTCCTCGCCCGATGTGCCGCGCGAATAGTTCATATCCATCATAACCAGGCGCAGCCCACCCCGGCGCACGGCGGCAAGCGCCTCGTCGGGGGTGGCGGCGGCGGTCACCTCATATCCGGCGCGCCGCAGGAGCACGCCGAGAGAAAGGATTATAGCCTTGTCATCATCGGCAATAAGAATCATATTGCAAATTTACACAAAATAGAATGAACGGACTATCATTTAAGAATTTTTTCAAAGTCGGCCACAAGAGGCTCGCGGCGCTCATAATCCCACAGTGTGAGCGAACGCAACTGGTAATAATAGGACCAGTAGCGGTAAAGACTGGAGATGTATTGGCGACGGCTGTCATCCTTGGAGCTCTGCGAGTCATTGAGGTCGAGGGTGGAGATTTTGCCGATAAGGTAAGTCTCCACGTTGGTGCGGTAGCGCTGCGAGGCGATGGTGTCGGCCCGGAGGGCTATCCTCACCTGCTCCCCCTGATTTGCGAAACGCTCCACGAGCACAAAAAGATCGCGGTTGAAATCCTGGGTCTCCTTGCGCAGACGGCTCTGCACCACCTCGCGGTTTGACTGCGCCACACGCACACGGCCCCGGCGTTTACCCCAGTCGAGAATCGGGATACGCACCCCGATCTCCACCACCTGGT
>URZG01000212.1 GCA_900552325.1 uncultured Porphyromonadaceae bacterium
GCGACTCTTTATGACTTTTGCTTTGGCTGAATAGTTACGGGCGTTGCTCCGCGACGGTTATCGTAATTCGGGAAAACGTATGGGGATGAGACGCAGACTGTCGGCTTCGGCGGTGACAAGGAGGGCACGTATATGCGGGCGTTCCTGCACGAGCGATTCTGCCGTGGAAAGGTCGGAGGCCATGCATGCGGTGGCTATGGCGTCGGCCTCGGCACAGTCGGGGGCAACGACAGTCACCGACACAAGCGGGGTCTGCACCGGGCGCCCGGTGACCGGTGAGATGGTGTGGCCGCGGCGTATGCCGGCCGTATCGGTGAGAAAATTGCGGTAGTTACCCGATGTGGCGATGCCGCAGTCGGTGAATTCGGCCACGCACATGGCCCGGTGCATACCGGTGTCGTCGGCTACCGGCGCGTCGATCTGTACGCGCCATTCTCCGCCACGCGGATTATGGCCCGAGAGCGCCATCTCCCCCCCGATCTCCACCATATAGTCGGTGCAGCCGTTGCGGCGCAGCATTTCCCCCATCAGATCGCACCCCAGCCCTTTTGTCACGGCTGAGAAGTTGAAGGTCGTGGCGGGAGATTTCCTGATCATCCTACCGGCGGAGATACTGCACTCTCCGATTCCTACGGCTGCGAGCGCCGAATCGATCTGCGCCTGCGAAGGGGAGGGCAGTCGGCCGTCGGAGGGGTGGCCGGTATATCCGAACCCCCATAGATTCACCAAAGGCGACACTGTGGGGTCGAAAGCTCCGCGGCTTGCCCGGTTTATATCCTGCGATATGGCCGTGACGCGCTCTATCAGCACGTCGGTCGAATCGGTTTCGCCGCGGTTTATGCGCGATATACGCGACTGCGGGTTGAACGGCGAAAGCGACATCTCCACAGTGCGGAAAACCTCCTGTATGGAGTCGCTCAGATCGCGGTCGGAATAATAGGTTATATTATATTGAGTGGCCCATACGGCGCCGCTGTTCCTGCGCCACTCCCCCTTCCGTGCGCACGATACCCCCGCGGCCATCGCCGTCACAATCAAAATTATCGGTAGAATCCTTTTCATATACCGGGCTTTTACAAATAACTGTTCACAACGATATCTTTGTGCAGAATCTCTTTCACCGTAATAGCTTACGCTTGTTTTCGTCATTTTCAAGTATTGTCATCTGATGAATGGCGATCTGATTAAGTTTTATCAGCCGTTCATTTTGGGAGAGGCCCTGTTCTATGAAAACCGAGTTCAAATTTTCCATATTGGAAAGACAGATCAGCTCATTAATAGTAGCATAGTCTCGTATGTTGCCTTTAAGGGTGGGATTTATTTCACGCCATTGCCTGGCAGTCATACCGAACATTGCGATATTGAGCACATCTGCTTCATAGCATAGATTTGTGATGCCTGCTCCCTGGTAACTATTACGGGTAATAAATGTGCTTTTATGGCATCGGTATGAATACGATAGTTAATTTTTGAAAGCTCTCTTTTTGCAGACCATCCAAGTTGTTTGTCCTCATCTGCTTTAAGCCGTTGAAACTCTTTGACTATATAAAGTTCAAATTCTACAGAGATCCAGCTGGCAAATTTGAATGCGATATCTTTGTGGGCGTAAGTTCCACCGTAACGTCCTGATTTGGCTATTATACCGATTGCATCTGTAGTCTCAATCCATTTTTTTGGAGAAAGTGTAAATGCATTAAGACCGGCCTGAAGTCTAAACCCCTCGAATTCGGTGGGTTTAAAATTGATATTATAAAGTCGTTCCCAAACGCCAAGATATTCTATAGTGTTGCGGTTGCGCATCCAGTTGGCAATCACTGCATTTGGTTCGTCGCTCTTATGGCGCGCCAGGTCTGTCAGGGAAATGTAATCATCTCCGTTGACAGATATTATATTTATATCAGTATTTTGAACTACGATTTTAGCCATTCTGAGTTTTTATTTTGAAACGATTGATTTACCTTGCCAAAGTTACTGACTTCCGCGCAATATTCAATGGCCGCGCAACGTTATTCTCAAGTACGATATGAAAAGAAACAACGGTGGAATGTCGCGCGTATTGGTCGCGGCGGTGGCTGTCGTAGCCTTCGCCGCTATGTTTGTGGCCTGTTCTCCGCGTAAGAACAACGCCGCCACACGTAACTACCAGGCGTTCATCACCCGCTACAATATATATTACAACGGCGATACCCATTACAAGGAAACTCTCAAGGAGATGGAGTCGGCTTACGAGGACGATTACTCGCGCCTGATGTTCATTCATCCGGCTGCCGCCAAGGCCGACGAGCGCGCGCCGCAGCCCAACGGTAATTTCGACCGCTCGATTGAGAAGGCTCAGAAAGCCATCCAGATACGTTCCATAAAGAAGAAACCTCGCAAGAAGCAGGGGAAGGCTTCCGACCCCAAGCAGAAGGAATGGCTGAAACGCGACGAATACAATCCTTTCCTGCATAACGCATGGCTCATGATGGGGCGCAGCCAGTATATGAACGGCGACTTCCTCGGAGCGGCATCCACGTTCTTCTATATCTCCAAACACTTCACATGGCTTCCGGTCACAGTAACCGAATCGAAGCTGTGGGAGGCGCGTTCTTACTGCGCTCTCGACTGGCTCTTCGAGGCCGAGTCCATCCTTACCCGCGTGAAGCCTGAGCAGCTTGTGAACAAAGAGCTTAAAATGCTGTATTATACGGCCTACACCGACTTCTACGTAAAGAGTCAGGAGTGGGCCAAGGCCATAGATATGCTCCGCCGGGCCATACCGCTCACATCGGGCAGCCAGAAAACACGCCTCAACTTCCTGCTGGGGCAGCTGCTCCAGCGCACCGGCGACAACGCCGGCGCCTACAAAGCCTACGCCAAGGCCGGTGCCTCCAATTCCGCCACCTACCGAACCAAATTCAACGCCCGCATCAAGCAGAGCGAGGTCTACACCGGATCGGATATTGAACCAGAAGTGAAGGCCCTGCGTCGTATGGTGCGTTACGACCGCAACAAGGAGTATCTCGATCAGGTGTATTACGCCATCGGCAACCTGTATCTGAGCCGCGGCGACACCACTCAGGCTATCGAGAATTATGAACTTGCCGTGGAGAAATCCACCCGCTCCGGAATAGACAAGGCTATAGCGCAGATTACTCTCGGCGGTCTCTACTACGACCGGCATCTCTATGCCAAGGCGCAGCCGTGCTACTCCGAGGCGATGTCGCAGATTCCTGAAACGTGGCCCGACTACCGTACGCTCAAACGCCGCAGCGACGTACTCGACGAACTTGCCGTCTACTCGCAGAATGTGGAGCTGCAGGACTCGTTGTTGCGTCTTTCGGCCATGACTCCCGAGCAGCAGCTCGATGTGGTCAACAAGATCATCGACGAACTCAAGAAAAAAGAGAAAGAGGAGGCCGATGCCGCCGCCCGCGAGGAGTTCCTGGCACAGAACGACCAGAACGGTCTCCAGGACAACAAGACCCAGACCTTCACGATGAACAACGGCGACGACTCGTGGTATTTCTACAATACCGCCGCGAAAAATTCAGGCCGCACCGAGTTCCAGCGTCGTTGGGGTAACCGTAAGCTGGAGGATGACTGGCGCCGACGCAACAAGGCGTCGTTCAACTTCAACGACTTCGACACACCTGCCGAAGGTGAGGAAGGCGACGAGAATACCGAAGGGAAGGAAGCCGCCACAGACTCTATAGAGGAGAATCCCGAGCTCGCCAAACGCGAGCAGGATCCGCATTACCCCGAATACTACCTCAAGCAGATTCCAAAGACTGACCTCGAGAAGCAGACTTCCAACGATATTATTCAGGAGGGGCTTTACAACATGGGCGTGATACTCAAGGATAAGATGGAGGATTTCCCTGCCTCCGAGGCTGAGTTCGAGGAGTTGCTGCGTCGCTATCCCGACAATGTGTACCGCCTCGATGCATATTATAACATGTACCTCATGTATATGCGTGCCGGCA
>URZG01000213.1 GCA_900552325.1 uncultured Porphyromonadaceae bacterium
CGTGAGATGCTCCTCTGGGACGGCGCCTGCCATGTGCATGAACAGTTCTCACTCGAAAAACTGATGGAACTGAAGCGCGAGAATCCCGATGCCCTGGTGCTGGCCCACCCCGAGTGCAAGAAGCCGCTGCTGCTGCTGGCCGACAAGGTAGGTTCCACCAAGGCGCTGCTCGATTTCGCCAAGGCCTCCGATGCGCGCCGCTTCATCGTGGTTACCGAAAGCGGCATCCTGCACCAGATGCGCAAGGAGTGCCCTGACAAGGAGTTTATCCCGGCACCTCCGCAGGAGGCCGGCTGCGCCTGCAACGACTGCTCGTTCATGAAGCTGAACACCATGGAGAAGCTGCGCGACTGTCTGCGCGATCTCTCGCCGGCCATCGAGGTGGATCCCGAAGTGGCTGAGAAGGCGGTGAAGCCTATAGAAAGAATGTTGGCGTTATCATAAATTAATTGCAAATTTGCGGTCGCGACAGGTCGCGACCCTACAACCTATAAGACTTATAAGATTTATAAGACTTATAAGCTGATATAACACTTACGATGGAATACAATCACAAAGATATAGAGCGGCGCTGGCAGCAGCGCTGGAAAGAGGACGGCACATACCGAGTGGCCGTGGATGAATCGAAGCCCAAATTCTATGTGCTTGACATGTTCCCCTATCCGTCGGGAGCCGGTCTGCACGTGGGGCACCCGTTAGGCTACATCGCCTCCGATATTTTCGCGCGCTACAAACGTCAGAAGGGTTTCAACGTGCTTCACCCGATGGGCTACGACGCCTACGGTCTCCCCGCCGAACAGTATGCCATTCAGACCGGACAGCACCCCGAAAAGACAACCACCGAGAATATCGCCCGCTACCGCTCGCAGCTCGACCGCATAGGTTTCTCCTTTGACTGGGACCGCGAGATCCGCACCTGCGACCCCGAATATTACAAGTGGACCCAGTGGGCTTTCATAGAGATGTTCGGCCACTACTATGACACCGAACTGCAGAAGGCGATGCCTGTTGAAAACCTTGTTGAAAACTTCAGCAAGCGTGGTACAGAAGGGATTCATGCCGCTGAGACAAAGCCTCTTAAATTTACTGCCGAGGAGTGGAATGCCATGTCCGACAAGGAGAAGAGCGACACCCTGATGAACTACCGCATAGCCTACCTCGGCAACACTATGGTGAACTGGTGCCCCAAACTCGGCACCGTGCTGGCCAACGACGAGGTGAGCGAGGGCGTGTCGGTGCGCGGCGGCTACCCCGTGGAGCAGAAACTGATGTACCAGTGGTGTCTGCGCGTGAGCGCTTACGCTCCCCGTCTGCTCGACGATCTTGAGAAACTCCAGTGGTCCGACTCCATCAAGGAGACCCAGCGCAACTGGATAGGGCGCTCCGAGGGTGCCGAGATGCAGTTCCGCATTGACGGCTCCGACGTGGAGATGACCATCTTCACCACCAGGGCCGACACTGTGTTCGGCGTGACTTTCATGGTGCTTGCTCCTGAAAGCAAATATGTGGATATGATCACCACTCCGGAGCAGCGCGAAGCCGTGGAGGCCTACCGCCAGGAGGTGAAGCGCAAGACCGAGCGCGAGCGCCTGATGGATAAGAAGGTCAGCGGCGTGTTCTCAGGCGCCTACGCCATCAATCCACTGTCGGGCAAGAAGATACCCGTATATGTGAGCGACTACGTGCTTGCCGGCTACGGCACGGGCGCCATCATGGCCGTACCTGCCCATGACTCGCGCGACTACGCTTTTGCCCGCCACTTCGATCTGCCGATAATTCCCTTGATCGAGGGCGCCGACGTGTCGGAGGAGAGCTTCGACGCCAAGGAAGGCCGCATGATCAATTCCGAAGGTCCCGAACTGAACCTCAACGGCATGGAGGTGAAGGACGCCATCGCCGCCACCAAGAAATTCATCGAGGAGAAGGGGATAGGCCGCGTGAAGGTTAACTACCGTCTGCGCGACGCCATCTTCTCGCGCCAGCGCTACTGGGGCGAACCTTTCCCTGTATATTATAAGGAGGGTATTCCGCAGGTGCTTCCCGTTGAGTCGCTTCCGCTGCAGCTCCCCGAAATCGACAAATATCTCCCCACCGAGACCGGCGAACCCCCTCTGGGCCGCGCCAAAGGGTGGCATACCCCCGAAGGATACCCCCTCGAACTCAACACGATGCCCGGTTTCGCCGGCTCCTCGGCCTACTATCTGCGCTATATGGACCCGCGCAACAGCGAGGCCCTGGTGTCGCCCGAGGCCAACAATTACTGGCGGCAGGTCGACCTCTACGTAGGTGGTACCGAGCACGCCACCGGTCACCTCATCTACTCCCGTTTCTGGAACAAATTCCTCTACGACCTCGGTAAAGTCTGCGAGCCCGAGCCGTTCCGCAAGCTCGTCAACCAGGGTATGATCCAGGGTAGGAGCAACTTCGTGTACCGCATCAAGGATACCAACACCTTCGTGTCGGCCGGGCTGCGCAAGCAGTACGACACCACCCCGATACATGTTGACGTGAACATAGTGTCGAACGACATCCTCGACACCGAGGCGCGCGACGCGCGCACGCCGCGCGAAGACCTGTGCGGCAAATGCGATTTCGTCATCTGCGACGTGCCCTGCACGGGGCTCGGCGTCATGGCGAAAAAGCCGGAGATCCGCTTTCACGATCCCGACCTTTACAAGACGCTCGCACCGCTCGGCGGTGAGATCCTCCGCGCCTCGGCGCGCTACCTCCGCCGCGGCGGCAGACTGCTCTATTCCACCTGCACGCTGACACGGGCGGAGAACGAAGACAATTTCCGCGCATTCCTTGCCGAAAACCCCGCGTTTGCACCGCTCGACTTCACCGTCGGATCGGTTGCGAGCCGCGGCGGCTTTGTCACCCTGCTGCCAAACGGCCGCCGGGACGGCTTTTTCATCGGCATGCTGCAAAGAACAGGAGACTGACATGGCGGACACCCTCA
The DNA here is from genome assembly GCA_900552325.1 of uncultured Porphyromonadaceae bacterium. Classification (GTDB taxonomy): domain Bacteria; phylum Bacteroidota; class Bacteroidia; order Bacteroidales; family Muribaculaceae; genus UBA7173. The sequence continues at coordinate 2,960 of URZG01000213.1, forward strand.
CCAAAACCGATCTCGGCTCCATGACCCGTGCTGAGCTGGATGACTATATCCGCATCATCGGCGAGAGCCGCTTCCGCGCGGCGCAGATTGCCGAATGGCTGCGGCGCGGCGTGGACTTTGACGGCATGTCAAATCTCCCCGCCCCCCTGCGCGCCCGTCTCGCCGAGACCTGCACGAGCGGCATTCCCGGGATCGAGCGCAAGCTGGTCTCCAAGGTGGACGGCACGGTCAAGTACCTCTTCCGCCTCGACGACGGCGAATGCGTGGAGACCGTCATCATGTTCTACAAGCACGGCACCACCGCCTGCATTTCCTCGCAGGTCGGCTGCCGTATGGGCTGCCGCTTCTGCGCCTCCACCATCGGCGGCAAGGTGCGCGACCTGCGCCCGTCCGAAATGCTCGGGCAGCTCACCGCCGCCGCCCACGACCTCGGCGAGCGCATCGACGGCGTTGTGATGATGGGCATCGGCGAGCCGCTTGACAACTACGAAAACACCGTAAAATTCCTGCATCTCGTCACATCGGCGGACGGGCTGAACATCGGCGGACGGCACATCTCGGTGTCCACCTCCGGCATCGTCCCGAAGATCTACGAGCTGGAAAAGGAAGACCTCGCGATCACGCTCTCGATCTCGCTCCATGCAGCAAACGACACGCGCCGTTCGGCGCTGATGCCGGTCAACCGCAAGTGGAGCATCGACGAGCTGCTCACAGCCGCCAAGCACTATTTTGACGCAACCGGGCGGCGCGTGTCGATCGAATACACCCTCATCGCCGGGGAGAATGATACTCCCGCCGACGCAAAGGAGCTTGCAGCCCTGCTCCGCCGCTACTTTGCACGCGGCGACGCGCTGCATGTCAACCTCATCCCGGTCAACCCGGTCAAGGAGAGCGGATTTTCCAAAGGCAGCCGCGAGAGCGTGGAACGCTTCCGCGAGAACCTCGAGCAAAGCGGCATCACCGCCACGGTGCGCCGCACGCTCGGCCCGGACATCAACGCCTC